>CAMWIF010000133.1 GCA_947174225.1 uncultured Porphyromonadaceae bacterium
ATTATCTCAATCAGATTCACAGTATTATGCGCGTTCTCGGTTCAGGCACCGCCTATGATCTACTTCACCAAAGATACGGCGAACCAAATTAATCCCAAAGGTTCTTTCCTACTTAAATTGAGTTGGAAAGAACCTTTTCATATCTCCTAATTGCTTATTTTTCAACTAACATTTGCATACCTTATCGTTTTTCAGTACCTTTGCTCAAAAATAGACCAATCCGACGTCATGCCAAAAGAAAAGCAAACCGGTGACGCTCCCCAAACGTTGTCATCATCAAAATATATACTGATAATTCTCTCTTTAGCTATAGCGGTAATCGTATACTGTTTCTGGGCTTTCCCTTACCGCGCTCTTCTCAGCTATAGAGAGCAATTCCAACTATTCCAAACTACCGGCACCTACTTCTCTGATCTTGCCTCACGTCCCGGTGGCATCGCAATATATATAGGCGAATTTCTCACACAATTCTTTAATAATTTTTGGATTGGTGCAGCCGTAATTACCGGCTTAATGCTCCTTTTCCTGCTATTATGCTATTTTCTTATTAATAGATTTGCACCTACAATAACGAAAATCACAAAATTCACACTTTCCCTAATACCGTTCATCTCTATCTGGATGCTTTATGGCAATCCCGATGTTACCTTCTGTTTCCTTACAGCTCTATTAATAGCGATAGCCACTGCCTATGCCTATATATCTTCAAACGGTAACAATTCCACAAGTGCCGCTGAAAGATATTTGAAGATGGCGGTTGTCACAGCATTAGTTTACTGGCTCGCCGGACACACCACAATTGTCTTTACCTTGCTAATAGTTGGCTATATATCCAAATCGCCTAATATTTCCATTACTAATAAATTATTTTTCGCGCTCCTGTCATTGGTATGGCTTGCAGCCAATGTCGCCATCTGGTCATACTCACTCCCCTATCCTCTCAGCTACCAACTTATCGGAATAGGTTACTTAATGACTCCTGATAAACTTTATGCAGTTGTTCTAATCGTTGAATTACTGACTATGCTTGTTCCGTATGCAGCTGCGTTCATTGGTCAACGACCATTGAAGATAGTTGTCCCCACACTGATTGCCCTTGAGCTTCTTGCCATTGTAATTCTATTTCCCAAAGCATACGATAAAACCACTCACAGGCTGATTGATTATGACTATATGGTCAGAGCCAATAATTGGAACGGTATTATCAAAGCGTCCGACAAGCATATTCCTGATCTTCCTCTTACTGTAAGTGCTACTAATCTTGCATTGGGTATGACTGAACAACTCGATAGCCGAGCATTCGATTACTATCAGAACGGTGTAGAAGGGCTTCTCCCACCCTTTGCAAAAGAACCTCTGTCATCTTGGACTACCGGAGAGATATTTTTCCAACTCGGTATGATCAACAGCGCACAACGCTTCTACTTCGAGGGTATGGAAGCTATACCCAACTACAACAAGAGCAGCCGTGCCATAAAGCGATTGGCAGAAACCGCTATGGTTCGTGGTGATTATCCTCTTGCGGAAAAATATCTCCACCTTCTTGAAAATACCCTGTTCTATAAGAAATGGGCACAACGTAATCTTAATCTGATTAAAACTCCTAACGGAGTGGAATCGCATCCGTTATACGGCTCCCTTCGTAAGAGAATGGTAGATGAAGACTATCTATTCAGTGAGGGTGAACTTGATAAGACATTAGGACAACTTTACCTAAAAGACTTCGGCAACAATCTCGCCAAGCAATATCTAATCCTCTACCCTCTCCTACAGCGTGACCTTAACAAGTTCGGACAATATATGGGTGTGGTGACAGAATCCCAATCACAGTATAATCCGTTGTTGGCACAACAAGCGGTGGCATTCATATCTATGAAAAACGGACAGCCGGTGCCATCTAATATTGTGCCTCCTATGGTAGAGCAATCACTACGGTCGTTTGCACAGGCGTGGACTTCCAAGAATCCGGAGTTGATTGCTCCTCACCGTCGCACACTGTATTATTATCTCCTTTCCAATGAGTAATACCCAAATCCGAGTGAAATATCTATCTTCATATAAACCAACCTCTTGAAATCAGCCGAAATGAAATACAAAATCCTGACTTTATTAATTATCCTCTTCCTTTTAGGTTGTGGAAGAACCCCGACCGATGTCAAGAAAGTGGCTTCTCTTCCTCCTATCCTCCCTGACTATATAGATGTCACGATACCGCCAGGGATAGCACCGCTCAATTTTGCTGTCGTAAATGATAAGGAAGAGGTGCAACGTATCGACGTCACCATCAAAGGTGCCAACGGTGATGAGCTTCATACCAACGGTAAGTATGCCGACTTCAATATAGACAAATGGCACAAGCTGACCGAAGAGAACCGTGGAAAAAAGCTCACTGTAAGTGTCTGTGCTAAAATTGCGGGCGAGTGGAGACAATACGATGATTTCACTATTAATGTAAGTCCATATCCACTCGATGAGTGGGGTCTTACCTACCGTCGCATAGCTCCGGGATATGAAGTCTATAGTAAGATGGGTATATATCAACGTGATCTCGGTAATTTTAATGAGTTTTCCATAATCGAAAACACTATGACTGACGGTCAGTGCTACAATTGCCACACTGCCAACCGCACCAATCCGAATGACTTTGTTTTTCACGTGCGTGGCGAACACGGCTCTACGATGATAAGTAAAGGTGGTGATTGTACTTGGCTTAAAGCATCTAATGATACTCTCGGAGGCTCTATGGTCTACCCTTATTGGCATCCTTCAGGACGCTACTGCGCATTCTCCACCAATCAGACACGCCAAGGATTCCACATATCGGGACCAAAGCGTTTGGAAGTGTTTGACCTCTCTTCCGATGTGCTTGTCTACGATACTGAGAAAAACGAAATCCTACTTGACACTCTCCTCAACACGAAAGCGTGGTCGGAAAATACACCCTCTTTCTCACCCGACGGCAAGTGGTTATACTTCACTACATGCTATCAGCAGGAATATCCTTTAAAACATAAAGAGGAGCAGTATAATCTTTGTCGTATCGCTTTTGACGAGAAAACAGGAAACTTCGGCTCACAAGTTGACACTATCTTCAATGCCGTCGCCCTTGACAAGAGCGTAACGTGGCCACGTCCCTCCTACGATGGGAAATATATCCTCTTTACACTCTCTGACTATGGCTATTTCAGCATCTGGCATAAGGAGTCTGACCAATGGCTGCTCAACACAGCTACGGGAGAGGCTCGCCTTGCTGAGGAAATCAACAGTAATGATGCCGACAGTTTCCACAACTGGAGCGACAACAGCCGTTGGGTGGTCTTCACCTCCCGACGTAATGATGGCCTATATTCCAATCTCTACCTTACTTGTATTGATGACAACGGATACTTCTCGAAACCGTTCCTTCTGCCTCAGGCTAATCCGGAAGAGTATTATACCCAATCACTTTACTCTTTCAACACACCGGATTTTACCAAAACCAGAGTCGATTTCAACAGTAGAGCAGCCGTAGACGCAATCCTGTCTGATGAACGTATTCCGGCTCAAGTAAGATAAACTTCCTCGAAAATGACACGTAAGATCATCACCTGTTGCGGATTCTCGCTTATTACCTTCTTGGGCATATGGCTATTTCTCTGGCTGCAATGTCCACAATACCTTTTGTACCACGAACAGAACCAGCTTTTTCTCTTTACCGGAAACTATTTCGCAAATAGCATAGTAGTGCCCGGTGGGATGGCTGACTACCTTTCAGAATTCGTAGTTCAGTTTTACTACGTGCCTCTTTACGGTGCGCTACTCACGGCTTTCATCCTTACCCTCTCACAGGTATTCTTAGGCTTGGCGTGTCGTCGCTGCGCTTTATCAGAAGGAGCATATGCCCTTGCCGCACTCCCCTCAATACTATATGTTGCTGCTATGGCTGATGAAAACACACTTCTGTCATACGCAATGGCAATGTTGCTGACCAGTCTTTCCTTATTCTTATTTTCACTGTATAAGAATGACTCTTTACTTTCCGACACTCTTATTTTGGCAATTGGCTTTGTGATATTATACTGGCTTGCCGGACCTTTTGCCCTGACCTTTATCATTTCAGGAGGTATATTGTGCCGACGGTATTTAGCCGTAGCTATCGCTTTACCCATAGCCTTTTTCATTATCTGGGGCATACATAGCTTATGGTTCGAGCAATATCCGTTGAGCCGTTTGTTGCAAGGCATAAATTATTACAGAGTGCCTGAAGTGTATCCCACACTACTCTATGTCAACGCTCTCGTCACCATTCTCGTCTCCCTGGTTACTCTGATAAAAAATAGAGTCGTAAAAGATGCCAACGTTATCTCCTATCTCACGGAGGCAGCTGTATTGCTTTTCGCAGTGGTTTATATAGCTACCTCTTTCGATAAAGACAAAAGTCGTATTCTAACATACAACTCTCTCGTGAGGCAAGGACGATGGACAGACATAATAGAAAAAGCACAAAAAGAGAAACCGACAGACTTCTTCTCTCTCCAAGCCATAAATCTTGCTCTTGGTATGACAGGTAGCTTGACAGAATCAATGTTTCAATACAACCAAAAAGGTGCCGAGGGTCTTATTGGCAGGGATCGTCTTGACAACACCACCCAATTAATCACAGCCGAGGCATTTTATCGCTTAGGACTCACAAATATAGCATTTTCCACTACTTTCGACCTACAGGAGGCGATAATGAATGACCGTAAGAGCGGACGCTTGATGAAGCGTATGGCTGAGTGTATGCTCATTAACGGCAATTATAAGGTGGCAGCCAAGTATCTCGGCATTTTACGCCACAGCCTCTACTATGCTGATTGGGCACGTCACACAGAAAAACTTCTTGGAGAGGATAATGTCGTGGAAGCACATCCCGTTTATGGTCCCTTACGTAGAAACGCTTTTAAGAAAGAGGCTTTCTACGACTCGACCCAAATTGACAAAATCTTAGCTATGCTTACCCTTGACAGTGACGGTTCAAACAAGTTGGCTTGGCAATATTTCTGTGCTGCTGCAATGTTGAAGGGGAATCTTACCACACTCATCGGTGTCTACAACTACTTTTCTGAGCATCATACACCACCACGTCTTTCCCGTCATGTTCAGGAGGCGATAGCAATGTATTGGACATCCGTGCATCAGTCGTTTGAAGGCATACCATTCCCAATCAGTCCTGAGGTGCAGCAACAGACCGCTGCCCTCGCGCAGGCGGTGATGAGCAACAAGAATAATCCCGCTGTCTGGAAATCCGTAGCCCCGGATTCATATGGAGTATATTTCCTGAGCAATGCTTTAACCCAACCCGCTGAATCCTCTCCCGAATACCAACCAATCCACGAATGATTCTATGAAATCCTACCTATTATATCCTTTTATATGTTTGGCACTTGCAGCCTGTGGCGGCGAGAAACCTCCATATATGGCACCGTCAACTATGCAACCTAAAATATTTCCTGACTACACGAATATAACAATACCAGCCCAAATCGCACCTATGAATTTCAACATAGACGATAAAAACGCCGACTATGTGTATGTGAAAGTCACCGGAGACAGAGGCGGAGAGATGGAAGCATCAGGGGAATGGGCGGATTTCGACGAGAAACAATGGCATGAACTGACTGCCCGCAATGTAGGAGCAGATCTCATATTCGATGTAAGTGTAAAAGATAAACAAGGACAATGGCATCGCTATGCGCCGTTTGTGATGCACGTCAGCGACACACCGCTTACCGACTACGGTGTAGTATACCGTAAAATAGCCCCCGGCTACCAGACCTTCAGCAAAACCGGTATATATCAGCGTGAATTAGCCTCGTTTGAAGAGACACCGGTGCTTGAAGAGACAGCCATTGAAGGGAAATGTCTCAACTGCCATTATTCCAATCGCGGACGTGCCGATCAATTCTCGATACACATCCGAGGTAAAAACGGTGGAACACTTCTGAACAACGGACAGAGCCTAACCTATCTCAACACGAAAGCTCCGGAGACTTGCGGCAATGCCACCTATGGCTATTGGCATCCTGACGGCAGATACATAGCTTTCTCCGCTAACAAGATTGTGCAGAATTTCTATCTTGATAAGGAGCACAATATCGAACCTTGGGACGTAGTTTCCGACCTTATAGTATTAGATACGGAAACTGACCGTCTGATAACTTCACCCCTTGTAGCCACTCCCAACTGTGAGACCACTCCAGCGTTCTCCCCTGACGGAAAGAAGATCTTTTTCTGTCTGGCAGATTCAGTGACAATGCCCGAAGGTTACGACCGATTGAAATATAATCTCTGCTCCATCGACTTCGATATTGATTCCGAATCTTTCGGCTCACGTATAGATACATTAATAAACGCTAAAGCTATTGAAAAGAGTGTAAGTTTGCCAAGGCCCTCCTATGATGGCAGGTACTTGATGTATAACCTCACTGACCACGGCACCTCCCCTATCCACCACGCCGATGCTGACCTTTGGATTATGGATCTATCTACAGGACATTCACGTAGCCTAACTGAAGTCAACAGTAATTTCAGCGACGCTTACCACAATTGGAGTCCCGGAGGCGGGTGGTTCCTATTCAATAGTAAGCGTCTTGACGGTATGTACGGCAACCTCTATTTCTCTTGCATACGACCTGACGGCACAGCCACCAAGCCTTTTCTGTTACCTCAACGAAATCCGCGACAGTACTACGACGAAGCTTTACATTCCTTTAATGCACCGGATTTTATAGCAGAGAAAATCAAGTTTGATATGCCCCGGGTGCGGTCAATGGTAAAATCAGGCGATATAGTTGATGTCAGTGTAAAACAAGAGCATTAATGCCCGTGTAAAAATGATTAAAATGCTGAAAACCAAGAATACGATTATCATTGGCATATGGGCGATATGCTGCATTGCGCTTATACTGTTCTATGCGATGTCATATCCTTCACATCTGCTATGGCAAGAGCAAAACCAGATTTTTCTTAATACCTCCCACTGGGTCGGAACCTATTTCGATAAACCTGCGTGGCTCGGTTGTCTTGCCGGTGAATGGCTTACACAGTTTTATATCTACCCTATCGCAGGTGCTGTAATTCTTACGATTGCCATAGCATTATGTACTGCCTTATTCGCCACAGCAGTTC
>CAMWIF010000134.1 GCA_947174225.1 uncultured Porphyromonadaceae bacterium
GCGTATGATAAACTTTTTTTAATATTTTTAGTAAATTTCTTTACATTATTCTTGGTTTTTAAAAATTTTTGTGTAACTTTGTAAATCCTTAACCCAAATGAGAAATATTCAAGTATTAGGAGCATATTAACGGTGTGATTGTATTCCTCCTTTTGCTTGAAATAATCAGGTATAAGACAGATTTAAAATTGAGCTTAGGTTATTATCAAATATAAGTAAGTCGATAATTTTTCGTGAGAAACGTTATCGGTAAAACTATCAAATATAGTGCAGAGGTGGCCGTGTGATTCTGCCCGCTCTGCCATCGGTTGAAGGTTACGAGAATAACTTGCTTCAGCCGGTGTATGTTTGGTTGAATAATGGTACATTGGAATCAGCCGGTGTTCCTTATGGCCGGCTCTTTCAAAAAGAGCGACTCCGTGATGAAGTCGCTCTTTTATCGTGTAGATTGTCAGCGTCGCTCTTTCTCCTCCTTATTCAGCAGACGCACTGTTATGAATTCCGGATTACTGTCTATTAACTCCGGATTTTCTATATAGCGGTTCATCTCCTTAGCCCATTTCCTATGAAACATTGTGGACATCAAAATGTCATTGTATCTTTTAGCCAATTTGATTTCACCCCTCATCAGGGCGTCCTTTACCATATATTTAAGGAAAAAGACACGCTTACCATATTGGACGTTATGCTCCATAGCCCAGCGGTAAGACTGATTGAAGTGACCGATATAGTAATTTGCCGGCACTTGAATGAAAGCTGTCATGGTGAATGCTTCGGAGTGGCGTGCGTCTATATTATAAGGCTGAAATTGGGAGAGGTCTTGGGGTTCCCCGCCTAAGTTGTCTTGGGCAATATTTGCCAACACAAGCATTGAATAATTGGGTGTCTCCCTTGTAAGCGATAGTATATGCAGGATGCCTTTCCAATCGTTGTTCTCAAGGCATCGGAGCATCAGTACCGTGGCACGCAGATGCTCACTCTTATGTTCAGCTACGGAAGCCCATATCCCACCACCTGCGACCATTGCTACTCCGATCCATCTCACCGCTGCCGATTCCTTGAGTCTCATCATGCCAAACGCTTGTAGTAGTCCGAAAATAAGTATGATAGAGGAAGCAGCGATGAATGGTCGCCAAAGATAGGTGTCGTAAGGCTCCATAAGAAGTTCCGGCAAACCTTTCAGATAAAGATAGTCATTGTCTACGGTGTTGCCGGGTAGATAGATATAGTATATTTTGGGAATGGCTATCACGAATATCAATGTGAGGGCTGCTATTGCATAATACATAAGACTTTTCCTTCCCTTCGCTATACTATCTATGATACATAATACCCCTGCCAATAATGCGTAGAATCCGGCTAGTGTATAAAAGAATGGTATTACTAAGGCTACTGTGACTGTCACAGGTATACGACTCCCTGCCTTGCGATATATCCAAAACGCTGTGATGGTAAACAGATAGCCTAATGTGGTGAAGTAGACATAGCCGGTTGATTTCAGAGAGAGCCACGCTTCGTCGAGCTGCACCACCGACACGAGCAGACAGAGAGGCACGAGAAATGTAAACGGATACAGAGCTTTCTTGAAACCGAATGTAGTCCGGGTGAGTGCAATGCAGAGTAGCCACAGTAGGATAAGCACGCAGGTGCCGAGCACAGGATAATACAACAATTGGGTAAGGTATGTGCCTGCATATCTCAATAAGCCTCCAGGATAGTAGATGAACTGACGGAAGTAAAACCAATTGCTCTCAAAGAGCGACATCTCGTCATACCACCTTAGCATCGAGGCATTTTTTATAGCCAATATCCAGAAGGAAAATAATATGAATACCACGGTCAACGCGATGTTGACCGTGGATGCCTTGTCGATATTCTTGAAATAATTCGCTTGTTTCATCGTAAGTTGCTTTCGAAATGTATCACAGGTTAGGAGAGTGTATGGATTATCTTCGTGGTGTTATCACAGGTTGCGTTTGAGTGGTGTTTCGTTACCAAACAGATATGCCGGCTCATATCCTCCGAAGTCTACCACAATTTTCTCAAACACGATTCCCGGATCGAGCGGAGAGAGGGTTAAGGAGTGTCTTCTTTCTCGTTTCCCTGTGGCAGTCAGCTCTGTTACGGTAGAACCCTCCTTTACCGGCAAGGCTGTTTTCTTTTCCACCACACGTCCTGCCACGGTAGGATAAAACACGGAGTAGATGTTATCGGGATGCTCGTTGAGGTTGCCGTTGAAGTTCACAGTCACTGGTTGTCCGTCGTCGAGACTCACGTTATATCGGTGTCCTTCGGGACGCTGGAAAGCCAAAGTTGATTTAGTGATTACGTGTACTGTCACTGAATCAACCTCCTCCGGTAGAAGAAACTCATATTTGAGCGTAGCTCCTTCGGGAGATACTGTGTAAGGCACTACTGCTACGCCTCCCTCAGTGCGTCCTATGAAAGGTAAAACTTCCCATTTGGCATTAGTCGGTGGATTGACAGCTTTATTGAAATGAGTAGCTTCCATTATCACAGCCCCGTTGCCCGATTCAAAAGAGTGCCCACCTGAAAGAAGGCTACCTTCTACACGCTTCGGTTTCTCTATGAGGTAGTCTTCGGGGAAATTGTCATTCCAGGTGGTGTAGCCTATATGCTTCTGAATCATCATACCGTTCCATTTTCCTCCGGCAATCTCTTCATTGTATTGTTTCATAAGCATACCGTCGCGTTCAAAGCAACGTTCTGCTATATCTGCCCAATGGTTAGCCTCTATGAGATTGCGTGACGAAAGTTCACGGTTCATTGCTTGGGCATAATACATCTGATAAAGGTTCGCCATAAGCTGCACGGGGAATAGTATAAGCTCACGGTAGGTGTCCTGATAGGCAGGGTCAAGGGATATATATTGACGCAGAGCCTCTGCTTCAAGTCGGGCGTAGTCGTCGGCAACCGATTTCCATTCACCCGTAGTGAGGTTGTATGTGTGTGAATCGAGCATTTCCGGAGTGATGCGGCCGTTATACTTGCATAAAAGATTGAAGATACGTGCCGCTTCCGGTGCCTGAGCTGGACCCACCTGCTGTTCGAAGAAGCGTAGAGTATGGCTGAGAAGATTCTCCCCGGTGAAAGCCTTGGGATTCCATGCCATATCGAGGAAAAGGGTGATGGGATATTCCATTGGCTTTAGGTCGCCTACATTGAGAATCCAAAGGCGGTCTACTCCGAAGTCATAGGTAAGTTCAAGCTGTTCCCACATATTCTGTATCGGGGTACAGTTGAGAAGTTTGCTGTTGCGTGGTGCGCCTACATAATCCACGTGATAATACATACCCCAGCCTCCGGGATGCTGACGCTCCTTAGCATTGGGCAAGCGGCGCACGTTGCCCCAGTTGTCGTCGCAAAGGAGTAATGTCACGTCGTCAGGCACACGGAGTCCGGCATCATAATAGTCGAGAACTTCCTTATAGAGGGCCCACACTTGGGGTGTCTTTGAAGCCTTTTTGCCGGTCTCCTTGGCGATTATGCGACGCTGGTTGTCAATCACTTTTTCAAGGAGCTTCACATCAGCTTCCGAACTCATTGCCTCGTCACCATCGCCTCGCATACCGATAGTCACCACATCCTCGGTGTCTTTCATACGCTTGATTCCGTCGGCAAAAAATTTGTCAAGGCGTTCCTTGTTGGTGGCATAGTTCCACGGGCCGTAATCCTTACGGCGACGGGCATACTCCTGATGATTACGCGCCATAGGTTCGTGGTGGGAGGTGCCGATTATGATTCCCATCTCGTCGGCGAGACGGCTATTTTCCGGATCATCCTCATAGAAAGCCCATGCCCACATGGCGGGCCATAGGAAATTGCCGCGCAGACGGAGTAGCAGTTCAAACACACGTCCGTAGAAACGATGGTCGCCATAGTCGGTGCCATAGGTATTCTTCACCCAGCTCATCAGGCAGGGACCTTCGTCATTTAGGAATATTCCACGGTATCTCACAGCCGGTTCGCCTGCGGTATAGCTTTCTTTTTCAATCCAAATATTATCGTTGTGAGTCACAGGGACGTCTGCCCAGTCATACCAGGGGGAAACACCGATTTGCTCCGACAACTCATAAATTCCGTATATAGTGCCGCGTCGGTCACTTCCGGCAATCACGAGAGCTTCCTCAATACCCGGATAGGGGTTCTCTACAGTAGTGAGAATATACTTTTCATAAGCACCTTTTAACTGGTGTTGGCGTATATCGCCACGTTTGATGAGGGGGGCAATGAATTCGCTATCTTGAGATCCGGCTATGATTACCTTTGAGGGAGCGGATGCCTTGTCAGTGATGAGTGTGGCGGCTGTGCCACACACTTTCCCAAAATCCTCTGAAAGATTCTTTGCGGCAATCGAAATACCGGGGAGGTCATTCGTGGAGATAAGAATAGGGGTAGGCTTCCCGGTGTCGATGAGGGGGAAGTGGTAGTCTGATGGCTCCGGTACGGTTATGCCGGGGTTGTCGAGCGCCAAAGCTGCGAAAGGAAAGAGAAGGGTAATAAAGATTAATAATTTCTTCATATTTAATTATGATTCTATCGGAGGTGAGCTACTAAAGCTGCGGTAATTATTTTACTGAACTGAGGAGTAATTTATCTTACCGAGTCGAGGAGGGCAGGAGAAGGACATTCGTAGTTGGTGATAGGAAGAGAGATGGATTTATAGTGGCTGAGAGGATATTTCGGAGCAGGATAGCCGGCTGGGAGTGGCATGCCGGAGAACTCACCGAAATAGCTCAGGCAAGCGTCACGCCACCATTCGGCATCTTTTTTCTGAGTGGCAAGACGTATGGTGACATCATCAAACACTGCAGGGTCAACATATGGCTTTGCAGAAGCCCAGGTCTTTTGGAATTGCTCAACCTTCTTCACGCCTCTCTGATAGTGTGCACACAGTTCCTCCCAAAGGGTAAGTCCACTCTTCATCTTATAGTCCCACGGCACATGGTGAAACCATAGAAGCAGCTCCTCAGGACATTGATCAAGGTCGGCATAAATACTTCTGAACGGTTCCGAATACTGGCTTACGGCGTTGCTGCCTGTAGCAGTGCGGTCGAAGCCGACGCCTTTCGCATCTGCCCGGTGATAATAGCGCGGGAGCCAGTCTTCACGTGCTCCCGGCACGTCGCACCACGGTTCCGGTCCGTAATGATGACCAAATGCGAAGATATGGTGAAGTCCGAGTGGCATCATATAATCCACGACTGCCTCACGGCTTTCCGTCATCATCTCAACGAGTGCATCTACAACCGAGTCGGGCGTATTCGGTGAAAGGAGTCCTGATTTAAGCCATTCCTCTGCAATCTGCTGCGGAGTCAAGTCGGGATTCCAAGCCATTCTTCCAAAAGCATACCAGTTTGCCATGGCTAAGGGATGTCCTGTGAGGTTTTCGGAATCTCCTACATTTGCCACTCCTGCTACACCTTTAAGCCCTACGTGTGGCACATAATCAAAAAACTCACTCCACATAGGGGCAAGGAAAGCGAGGTGGTTGGAATGTCCGAGGTATTCCTGGGTGATCTGAAGCTCTGCCATCTGCGACGTGGAGGGCATTGCCCCAAAGAGGGGTGAGTGAGGTTCACGTGGCTGGAAATCTATGGGACCGTTCTTGATCTGCACAATCACATTGTCAAGAAACTTTCCGTCGAGTGGCTGAAATTCAAGATATGCTTGTTTGGCACGGTCATTGTCAGTAGGGGAATATACGAATGCCCGCCACATCACAATGCCGTTGTGTGGGGCGAGAGTACGGGCAAGCATGTTGGCTCCGTCGGCATGGGTGCGCCCGAAATCCATAGGACCCGGTTGACCCTCTGAGTTGGCTTTCACAAGGAAACCACCGAAATCGGGGATGAGTGCATATATCTCGTCGACTTTTTTCTGCCACCATTGCTGCACTTCTGGCAGTAGCGGGTCAGCAGATGCTAAGGCGTCAAGAGCCATAGGGGAAGCGAAGTTGACCGACAGATAAACTTTTTGCCCATATGGGCGCAAGATGTCGGCAATCTCAGCCACACGTTTCAGTTTGCTTTTGGAGAGCATCTGTGGGGAGGCGTTGACGTTGTTAAGCACGGTGCCGTTAATTCCCACCGAAGCATTGATGCGGGCATACTTTCTATAAAGTTCTTTGTCAGCCTCGGTGAGCTTCCCCTCCCATTTCCATATCGATTTCCCTGCATAGCCTCGTTCTATGGTGCCGTCAAGATTATCCCAATGGTTAAGCAGACGCAGAGGCGCATTGGGTGCGTCGTGATATAGGGCAGGAAGTTCCGACGTTTTGTCTCGCCGTATCATATCATACGCTCCGTACAGTGCGCCGTTGGGAGTGGAAGCTACCAAAAGCCAGCCGTCACCCGATTTTTTGACGATAAACCCCTCCGGGTCTACTGCCGCTTCCTGACTTATCACTAAGGTCACTTTACCCTCGCCAAAATGCTGTTTCAGCTCTTCGGTGGCAACCTTCCGGGCATCCGACAAATCGGATACCGAATGTGATTTAGTGGCTGCGATCGTCGCAAACGTAGCTCCGGCTAAAAAAAATAGAATGATAGATACCAGTTGTCTCATGGTGTAGATATGGAAAAGATACTTATTATGCAAAGTTAGCAATATTCAGGTAAATTGCAAAGCTATAGTGTTGCAATACCGTTAAGTTACGTAGTGAGCTTATTATAGGATTTTGGTCATAATGAGGCAACATTTGTATATGTCTCAATTTCGTACATATTTGTAACTTTGTATTTTTAGATACATTAAATATAGATGTGGCTATATAACGGTGTAAAGAAAAGTTTGTAAATTTGCATACAAATCTATACACCATGAGACAATTTCTAATCGTCATACTGGTGCTGGTTGCCCTGTTTAATAAGGGTGGCACATTGGTAGCCCAGGTGACTTCTCAGAATACTACATCCTCGTCCTGGCATACGGGATGGCTCTTTACAGCCCCTGAAGCAGTAGCCTCAGATTACACATCTTTTTGCCAAGACCACGACGGATTCCTTTGGGTCGGCACTGACCGGGGACTTCTGCGCTTCGAAGGCAACAGCTACGACACTTACTCCTCCAATC
>CAMWIF010000135.1 GCA_947174225.1 uncultured Porphyromonadaceae bacterium
GGTGTAGATAAAGGTGGGCAGATCGTGGCTTTTAAACTGCTCCATCACTTTCTGTGCAGTATCCGGCTCCATATGAATCACGTCGGAATAACGTCCTGTAGAGGGATCCCACATTGCACTGCCTGTCATTACTATATATGGAAGACGGGTGTTGACACTGCTTATTATCGCATCTACTGTGGAGGGCGTGCGGGCTGTGGCAATGCTAAACATCACGCCCCCTTCAAGGGCTTCGTTAAGCATGGCTACGGTAGTGGGTGAGAGTTTGGAATTGCTTCCGAGCAAAGTGCCGTCGAGATCGCTTACAAACAGAGTCTTGGAAATGGGAGTCATCTTTTCTTCGTTACTTTGATTTCTTCCCATTCCACGTCGCTTACCTGGCTTTCGTGATATACGGTTGTGTTCCTGCCGTCGGAAGCGGTGGCTCCGATTGTGGTTTCGGAGTAGCTGATGGTCTCTGTAAATTCCACGTCCTCGGCATATTCTTTAGGAATGAGTGGCTCGTTGCTATAGGAATATGTGGAACGACGGCGGCGACGCGATGACCTGCCGTCATAATAGCTCGATGCTCCTTGCGAAGAGCGTTGGTTTTGGGCTTTCTGCTCTTCGCGCTGTTGGCGTTTGGCTTCCCTCGAACCGGGACGCGGAGGCATACCCGTAGCCTTACGGATATAATCCTCAGTGCGACGCGCCATAAAGCCGGCAAGCCAACGTTTAATCTGCTGACCGAAGAGAAGCCACACTATGGCGAATATTACTAATACGATTACTACTGTCATCTGATAATGAATTTAGGGCGTTAGCCCATCTGCAAATTTAGGGGGTCAGCCTTATCAGGCTTTCTCTTGCATACAGAGAGATAAGAGCACGTAGAACACGATAAGCCAGAGCAGACCTGCCACACCGAATGTGAAGCAGCACACCGCAGCAGCCACTACGAGAAGGAACCTTGGGAAATTATCTTTCAAATTCAGATTCTTGAACTTGAGGGAGAACATCTTAAAGGGTGAGTTCATCAGATAGCATTCCACAAGCAGGATAGGGATAAACCAATACCATACGGAAAGGAAGTCTACATTTTCCTGCGCGAAGAGGGCTGCGAAGCCAATCCAGAAGATGGCGTTGGCAGGAATGGCAACCCGATGAAGGTGGTAGTCTGTCGGGTATCGAGATTAAATCGGGCGAGACGTATGGCTCCTGCCACGGGGATGAGGAGTGCTGTCCAACCTACCCAGGGGTCGAGACCCTGCTGGAGCAGAAGGTTAAGCACTATGATGGCTGGTGCGACTCCGAAAGTCACGAGGTCGCAGAGCGAGTCGAGTTCCTTGCCTAATTCGGAATAGGCTTTGAGCGCACGGGCTGCAAAGCCGTCAAGGAAATCAGCTACCGCACCTATGGCTATAAATATGAATGCCCATTGATAGGCTAAGAGACCCCACATAGGGGCTGTGCCACGAGAGCCTGCCACTATTGCCATACATCCTGCAAGGAGATTTATGCAGGTGATGGAGTTCGGAATATTTCGTTTTATCGGATTCATTTCTTTTGTTTTGAAGTGAGACGTGCCACAGGTGTAACGCCTCCCCTTACGATTTGTTTCATATCAACGAGAATTTCTGCATCAGTGGGGAGGTATAAGTCAACACGTGAGCCGAATTTGATGAAGCCGAGATGGTCGTCGATATTGGCATGGCTTCCGCGTCGGGCATAGGTTACGATTCGGCGTGCCATGGCTCCTGCAATTTGCCTTACAGTGATGTGATGTCCGTAGGTCTCGATTCCGATTGTGCTTCGTTCGTTTTCCGTGCTGGCTTTCGGTAGATATGCCGAGAGGAAGCGTCCGCGATGATGGCGCACGTATTCTACGGTGCCGTCCACCGGATACCAGTTGGCGTGAACGTTCAGTGGCGACATAAAGACTGAGAGCATTATGGCTTCACTCTTAAGATACTCACCTTCATAGACTTTCTCAATTGCTACCACTTTGCCATCCACGGAGCTGACCACCATATCGCGGCGTTCGCCACGGTAGCCACGTTTGGGACACCGGAAGAAGTTGAACACAAAGATATAGACCACAGCCGACAAGGTTGTGAATATGGTCGGTAGTACAACAGGGGGCATAAAAAGCCACACCGGCACGTTGAGCGCGGCGAGAACGATGGGGAGGAGTATGAGGATATTTGTGCCTTCGCGGTGAATCTTCACTTTTATATGTCTATTGCAGGATCCGGTAATATCTTTTTAGTATAAGATCCGTCCTTATCTATTTATATTGATAACTGTCTGTCACGGGTTACGTCTATAACAAGATTTGTAGCGGGTCTATATTGTCTGCAAATTTAAGGTTTTTCTTAGTTTCTCACAAATTTTTTGTAACTTTACGGTGCATTTTCAACTTGCAACTACCGGATATGGCACAACAACAAGCTTTATTAGTGGTTAATCCAGTGGCAGGCACCCGCTCAAAGCGTGGTCTCGATGAGATTGTAGCCGAGCGTCTTTCCGAGAATGACGTTAAGGTGACCACTGTCTTTACCGAGGGTCCGGGCCACGCTTCCGACCTTGCCTCACGAGCCGTGAGGGATGGTTTCGATATGGTTATCGCCGCAGGAGGCGACGGCACTGTCAATGAAGTGGCAAACACACTCTCTAATACGAAGGTGGCTTTGGGGATTATCCCCCTCGGCTCCGGCAACGGGCTTGCCCGGTCGCTCGGCATTCCTCAGGACGTGGGGGAGGCGCTAACCATCATTGAGGAGGGTCATATCTCAAGATGTGACCGGGGTCTGGTGAACGGTATGCCTTTCTATTGCACTTTCGGAGTTGGTTTTGATGCTGCCGTGAGTGAGAAATTCGCCTCGATGAAGCGTAGAGGTCGCGTGACGTATGTGCGGAGTGTGCTCCGTGAGTTTTTCAACTATAAAAGTCAGCCTTACGCCATATCGATAGGGGGACAGGTCATCACTGAGCGTGCTTTTCTCATCGCAGTGTGCAATGCCTCTCAATATGGCAACAACGCCTATATCGCTCCTCAAGCCAAGCTTTCCGACGGATTGCTTGATCTTATAGTGATACATGAAGGCTCGCCGCTGTCGTCGGTGAAGGTAGGTGTGGATCTGCTCACCGGTTTTCTTGACCGTAACACACGTATTGACACTTTCCGCATCAGTTCGGCTACCATAACCCGACTCCATCCGGGTGCCGCTCATCTTGACGGAGAACCGTTGACTATGGGGACACATTTACAGGTAAGTTGTAATCCTTCGGCATTGTTGGTGTTCGCTCCTGAGAAAGAGGAGGAATTTAAGCCGATTTTCTCACCTATACGTGCGATGCTCTCCGATTTGCGCTACGATATGCTTGCCAAGTTGAAGCCTCAGTAGTCAGTCTAACTCGATTATTATCTCTCCTGCCCAGATATTATCTATCTGTACTCCGCCCGTGATGAAGTTGGTAAGGAGTTTGCCGCTTACTGTGGTGATCTTTCCTCGCTCGGTGGGAATACTTATCCCCACGGTTTGCGACACCACTGCTTTCGCTGAGTTGAATATGGTCAGCGACACGGTATGGGTGCATTGTTCGGGCGGACTGAAGAGCCAATCGGATGCTATGCTCATCTCGATGCCGGGAATTGTGACAAGCAGGATGGAAGAGGTGAATTCAATTCCGCTTGTCGGGTCCATAGCTGTGCCGTCAGACATAGAGAATGCGGTGGGAATGTCGGAATCATAGGTAAGAGTTACATAGTATTTCTCTCCCTGTCGGCGTACTTGCTCGGTTTGCGCCATAAAGTCTTCATAGTCGGTGGCGACTAACCGGAATCGCGAGACGGGCAGCGAGAGTGTGAGATTCGTATGCTCTGTCGCTTCCCATTTTCCGGCAAGGTGTCTCAGGTCAAGTCGGTCGGTGGCAGTGAGGCAAAGGCGCTTCTGGCTCTCTTCACCGTATGGCACCAAAGCCCTTATCACTTCGGGATGTGAGATGTCGTATCCTAATGGCTTCAGAGTTTCGGGTTCAAGATAGTCGCTCCATGCAGAGATGGTATATTCTTCGGCTTTGAGTTTGAAGGGTAGGATGAATGTATAGCGTCCTTCGTTTATTTCTTGAGGCTCAACTACTCTTGTCACTTTTTCTTTTGCACCGTTGCTGCCGTTTATTTCAATATATAATCTTCGTGGCCAGCTTTCTGCACGTGTGGCGTCAGAGTCCTCTTCTGTCAGGGAAGTATGGATGTCGCTCCATTCTTCTGCAAATTCAACGGTTAATTCAACGTTGATTTCCGTTGGGTCTATTGATTCCTCTGGAGTAGGGTAGGTATGTATACATCCTGTCAATAACATCGCAGTAAGCAATGTCATGCATATAATTGAAAGTATTTGGTATTTGCCGGGTGGGTAGACACTGGAAAAGCCGGAATTATCAGGGTGATGTGAAGCGCACATTTTAATATAGATTGTCTTAATAATTTGGGATTGTGAGAAAAATATCAGGTGTTAACTGTCATGTTAGATTTTCAGTCGATAAACCAGGGATATGGAAAGATGGTCGAGTCCGAAGTAGGATGTGTTGCGGGTGTCAGCCAACTGTCCGTTGTAGGTGTTGTAGAATCGGTCATATCTTGTATTGAGGTAACCTACTCCGGCACTCAGTTCGAGACCCCAGTTCTCACCGAATCGGAAAGCGTAGCCGTAGGTTATGCCGGCTCCGAGCAATGGTCGTCCTCGGTCTTGATAGCGATAGCTGTTCCATTTCAGATTATACCAAGCCACTGTTGCGTGTATGCCTCCGAAGTGCCCGTGTCCCGGCTCTGATAGCCACCATCTTCCTTCCGGTTGGAATGACGCAATACGCAAAGCATGTTTTTCAGCGATGAACCAGGGGCAATACCATATAGGTAATGAGAGGGTGATTTGTCGTGCCAACTGAATTTCTGCTTCGATGTTCATAACGGTGGCTGCCCACGGGAGAGCGTTGGTTTTTACCATCAGAAGTCTCGGTGAGTGTTCTTCAGCGGAGTTGACTGTGAGAGCTGCCGGTACATATAGGGTTGAGTCCTGTGGGGTTGAGTCCGGACTATTCTCAATAGTCTCTTGTGCTATACAGGGTACTGACGTGGTAAGGACGGCACATATAATTAAGTGTCGGAGTTTCATAATTGATAAGGATAAATTTTGGGAACTGAAAAATAGGGTAAATTAAGGGAAAAAGGAGAGGAAGTATGCTAAGGGAGTCGGAAGTGGGTCCTTTAGCAGCTTACGGAGATTGGGTATAAGGAGTGAGGTGGTAAGAGGGTCGTGAGCCATTTTGTAAATGACTCACGACCTGTAAGGATGGATTACGGTTTGGCAAGAGGAGTTTCTACGAGAGGGATATATTTACCATAGCCCTCCTCTTCCATCTTTTCAAGGGGAATGAAACGCAGCGATGCCGAGTTGATGCAGTAGCGTAGACCGCCATCCTCTTGCGGACCGTCGGGGAAGACGTGACCGAGATGTGCTCCGCTGCTTGCCGAGCGCACCTCAGTGCGTATGCGCCCGAACGATGTGTCACGGTGTTCTGTAATCAGTGAATCGTCGATGGGGCGCGTGAAGGCGGGCCATCCGCATCCTGAGTTGTATTTACGGCTTGATACGAAGAGGGGAGTGCCGTCTGTTATATCTACGTATATGCCGGGACGGAATTCCTCATCATATTCGTTGATGTAGGGTCTTTCAGTGGCTCCGTTCTGTGTAACTTCCCACTGGAGGGGAGTAAGACGGCGACGCAGTTCCTCCTTGTCGATTTTCTTTTCGCTTGCAGGCGTGTCGGCTACGTGTGGTTTCATCTCGCGTGCTTCCTTAAAGAGGGACGGGTCAACGTGGCAATAGCCGTTGGGATTCTTCACGAGATAGTCCTGATGATATTCTTCTGCCGGATAGAAATTCTTAAGCGGACCATATTCAATGGCTATCGGTTCCTTATATCGGCGTTGGAGAGTAGCGAGCATAGCCTCAATCACGGGTGCATCCGCTTTGTCCGTGTAGTAGATGCCGGTACGATACTGTGTGCCTACATCTCCACCTTGGCGGTTGAGACTGAGCGGATCGATGCTGCGAAAATACAGCGACAGAAGATCAGTAAGACTCACTTTCGAGTCGTCATACTCCACTTTCACAGTCTCGGCAGCCTCTGTGAGACCGGTGCAGACGAGTTTATAGGAGGGATCAGGCACGATGCTGTTGGCATAGCCGGCTATTGTGGCTATGACACCGGAGACAAGGGAGAAAAGATGCGCTGTGCCCCAGAAGCAGCCGCCTGCGAGATATATTGTTTTAATCATCTATTTGGAGTTCGGTTATATTGTCTTTTGGTTATATATAGACCAAATGATGGTCTTAGTGACCCCGAGGAGGTCATTAATATCTTGCAAATGTAATAAAAAATTTGCCAATCGCAGCATAGAATTGTAAAAAATCGTTTGATGTTGCAACAATATTGGCGTAGGTGCGTTAAAAATTAAAAATTCAAAGTTGGAATTTTATGCCCAAAAGTAATCTATATACACGTACCGGTGATCAAGGCACCACTTCCCTTGTGGGAGGCACAAGGGTGAAGAAGAACTGTCTTCGCTTGGAAACGTATGGCACACTTGATGAGTTCTCGTCTCTTCTTGGGGTGATTCTTTCCAACCCGGAGTGTCCTGATGAGATAAAGGGACAGTTACAGGAAGTGCAGAATATGTTGTTTAACCTCGGAGGTTATCTGGCATGTGAGTCAGTGCCTGCTGATGAGGCTTCGGCAGGTGTGCAACCGAAGGTGTGGGGTCTTGAGGAGAAACACCTGACGCAGCTTGAGGGTTGGATTGATGCCCTCGATGAGCAGACTCCGAAGATCAATGCTTTCGTGTTGCCCGGTGGCTGTCCGCTTTCTGCTGAGGCACACGTGGCACGTACCGTATGCCGACGTGCGGAGCGGCTTATCATAAGCCTTTCCGAGAACGAGTATGTCGATCCCCTTCTTCTTAGCTATATAAACCGACTTTCTGACTATCTCTTCATCCTCGCCCGCTACTTCAACTTCCTCGCCGGCGTAGAAGAGATAACCTGGCA
>CAMWIF010000136.1 GCA_947174225.1 uncultured Porphyromonadaceae bacterium
CAGTAAGGCGTCTACGATAGAGGCAAAAGGAGAAACTCTGGATGAAGTGCGTGAATTAGCAGATCGAACTCCATTTGATGAACGAGGAAACGAGGCAATTAAGATTGAGGATATCTCTGATGTTTTAGTATATGAGCATCTGAAAGCAATCAAAAGTAAATTGGCGGGAAATTTTATGGGGCGACCTCTAATGGAGGTATTGGATGAAATGGATCTGTTGGTCGGACCTACAGAAAATCGTTTCATCAAGAATGTGGCTGCAATGATGTTTTCTGAGCATCCGGAGAAGTTCTTCCCCGTGACACAAGTTGATATAGTAATTTTCCCGGAAGGAAGTATTGAAAATCCGGATTTAATGATTGAAGTTCCAAAGATTACAGGACCTGTACCACGGATGATAAGGGAAACTTTGACGTACCTACGTACCAACGTTATTAAAAAACAGATAACGAAGCCAACAGATGATGAAAAATCGAACAAAATCTATAATTATCCTTATCAAGCGTTTGAAGAGGCTGTTGTAAACGCTCTTTATCATAGAGACTATCAAGAAAGAGAACCTGTTGAAATCACAATAGAGCCTACTCATATTGACATTTTAAGTTACACCGGTCCTGATCGTTCAATCAGCTCAGAAGCGATAAAGGCAGCCCGAAAGTTAAAGGCACGGAGATACCGAAACCGAAGATTGGGTGATTTTCTGAAAGAACTTGACCTTACAGAAGGCAGAGCTACCGGTATTCCTACAATCCAAAAGGCATTAAAAGATAATGGTTCATCACCTGCAATTATTGACACGGATGATGACAGAACGTATTTTCTTATGACAATACCTTGCAGAGATGGATTTATAAATGAAGATATAAACGCTGCAGGTGATGTTGAAAATTATATTGGTGATGGACTTAGACAGATACTTGGACAAAATACTGTCCAAGTTCAAGAATATATTAATCAATCTGTTATTGCAGACAAAGTTCAACTTGGACGGCTTCTTGAACACCTGTTTGTCCAAGTCTGGAGTAGTTTCAGGTCTAAAGATAAAGCCATAGGAGTAATATATTCCACAATTGACCTTCTGTGCCTATTAAATGAAGGTAATCTTTCTGCTAATGAACTTTCCAATAAACTTGATTATACATCCGTAAAAGACCTTAAAAGGAAAATAATCTTACCTTTGATGGAGTTTAAATATATTGTAATGACGAATCCGGACAAACCTACAAGTGCAAAGCAAGCTTATAAGTTAACTGCAAAAGGAGAGTCTTTATTTAACTCCTCCCAATTATGATTATGCCTCGTGAAATGTATGAAGACCGTATTTAGGTTTACGTGTTACTTTCTTCCTTGAAAGTTAGGATATCGGCTTATCGCGAACAAGACGTTAGAGAGCTAATATAGTGATGGAACGGTGCAGTTGTCTAACTCACTTACCCTGAGTTCAGCTACATCTGTTCGTACCTCGTTCTGATAGCGCCACGCCCGTAGTGATAGCCCATAATCCTGACGGCAAGTACATTGCAGTTGCAGGCAATTTCTCCGCCATAAACTAACTCCCTATGCCAACACAATCCCCAAATCCACCTCCAATATCTTACTTATGAGACCAAAGGTAAGCATCGTTGATGATATGTACAATATTATGTACGTATGTACGGTTGTTAAGTATAGGGAATTAACTTTAAAGAATGATTATGAATACAATAACAGTAAGTGAATTCAGGGGTCATATGGCAAAGACATTTGACCGGATTGATGCAGGTGAGCAAATTGTAATAAGAAGGAATAAGAGAATGTATACCGTCGTACCCTTACAAGAAGAAGGATTAACAATCACGCCTGAGTTGCAGAAGAGAATAGATGAGGCTCGAAAAGCATTTGCCGAAGGTAAGTGTATAGAATGTCGTACACCTGAAGAACTTGAAAAATTATTCGATTCACTCTGATGTATGCTGTCGATTTTGATCCTCGAGTCCTGAATACCATTGCAAAATGGAAGAAGTCAAATCCTACTCTTCACAAAAAGTTTCTGAAGATTTTAAAGGAATTGACGGCTCATCCACGAACAGGACTTGGTCATCCGGAACCATTGAAAGGAGGAGAGGGACCGGCGGCGTAGTAAATATAGTGTGATAAAGATGAAGTATTTGACACAATGCAAAATTATTATTAAATTTGCATCGGAGACAACAAATTTCTTATTTAACTAATCAAAAATAAGTTATAAAAAGTTTGTGAAGGAGTGTGTCAAATACTTCAGACATTTGTCAATATGTCAGTTCAGAGTGGTGTTGCTGACTGCGATGCTATGTCTGTGTGTGGCTATAATGTCGGGAGCCTTACAGGATAGGGTTTTCTACACAATCGACACACGACAAGGACTTAGCGACAATCAGGTATTGCACCTTATGCAGCTGCCCGACGGACGAATGGTGATCAGCACCCTCGGCAACATTAACATTTATGATGCCACAGGATTCGATTATGTCCATTATGATCTGGATACGCACTATCCTCTTCCTAATTATAAAGGTCATCAGCATGTATATGTGGGCAATGGAAATCTTTTATGGAGCAAATCATGGCAACACGTCCAATGCTTCAGTTTAGATTCAAACTCTTATATATCCAATGTTGACAGTATTTTGTCGGTGATGAATGCTGATGTCCGTCCCCTCGATCTTTTTGTTGACCGTGCCGGTGTACTATGGACAGTCTCGGAGGATGGTATTCTTGACACACGTTATGGGAAACGGCTCCCATTGTTGTCAACTAATCTTCAGGATTTGGAGACAAAAGGAGACACCGCAATGTTGTTTTATGATACAGGCGTGATGGAGGGATTTGACCGACGTTCCGGAAAACTGTTATGGCATAAATCAGCATATCCCGATCCGGGAGCATTTAGTGCTACTTCACTTGTGAGAATTACGCATAAGGGAGATGTGTTGCAGGTGCGAGGTTCCTACGATTGGGAATCAATATTGTTACATTTTGATACTGATTCTTTGAAGTGGAAGGAAGTTATACGTACTCCCTATCTCCTTCATACCTTGGCTGTAGCTTCAGACGAGGAGGTTTACATAGCTTCACGAAGAGGTCTATGGAACATTGATTTGGAGTCGCTCAATGCTAATTTAATTAAACGGGTTGACGGCCTTGAGTCTGATGTTGCGATAGAAAATGGCTTCAACACCCTTCTAATTGATGACTTGGGAGGTTTTTGGATAGGTACCTATAACGCAGGTCTGTTATATAGTCCGCCGACCGCTTCCCGTATCCTTTCCCGTCATAGCCTAAAGGCACTTGGCATAGATTCTCTCTCAATTAAAGAGGTGAGTCTTACGAATCAAAATTCAGTCAGGGATAGTGACAATCGGTTATGGACTGCCACATTGGATGGTCTTCGGATGTATGATGCCACTACCGCTACCGACACTGTATTATATGTAGAGGATGGGTTGTCAAATAATTGCATAAAATCGTTGGCAGTGGCTCCGGATGGTGCCGTTTGGGCTTCGACTGCAAATGGTGTTAACGAAATCAGCGTAACACCTGCCGGCGAGATTCAGATAAGGGCTTATGATTACAACCGTGGTGCCTTATCAGGAGAATATCTTGAAGCCTCCTCATATATTACTAATAACGGGTGGCCCTTGTTAAGACATCCCTCCGGTTGGACATTAGTTAAGTCCTCTGCTGACGATGTGCCCATAACTCTTCCTCAACCTTTGGTGAAACGTATTACAGTTAATGACCTTCCCATCTCATTTATGCCAAACGAAACGATAGAACTCGACTATGATGAGAATGATATTGCCATTGGCTTTGCGTCGCTCAATTTTGCCAATCCGGGTTCTACGGTTTGGCAATACAGGATTTTAGATAGTAGGTCAAAAAAAGATTCAGTATGGTCTACATATCATGGAGTGGGAGGTAATGGTATATTTCACTTCACGATGCCCCAACAGCCTCCGGGGAGATATAGGCTGCAAGTCAGGTCAGCTATTGATAACGGTGCGCCTTTTAGCGAACCTGCTGAACTGATATTCGAGATCCATCGTCCCTGGTGGTGGTCAAATTGGGCATTAGTGGCATATGTGGTGATATTGTTAGCTCTATGTTCCACCGGATGGTACACCTATCGCAGGATTGAGAAAAGGAGAATTGAGAAGAGGCATAATGAGGAGAAGATGCTTATTCGCATGACAGAGCTTATAGAGCGTTGCAATTATTATGAAGAGAAGATAAACGCCGATAAAGAGGAGGTGCGGGAGGAGCCGACACCCTCTGCGACACCACAGCCATCGTCGAAGGAGACAGAGCAACATGAGATGTCGCAGGAGGACAAAGATTTTATTGCCCGTGCCATTCATCTTGTCGAATTAAATATGGACAAGAATTATAGTGTCGAAAAATTGAGCAGCGACCTCTGCATGGAGCGGACAGGGCTTTATAAGCGTCTTACAAATCTTTTAGATAAATCGCCCAGTGCCTTCATAAGGAGCATACGTTTGAATCATGTGATGCGTCTTGTAGGGGAGGGCAAGCTTTCGATGAATGAGATTGCGGAGGTCACCGGTTTCAGCTCTTCAAGCCATATGAGCCGCTGTTTCAAAGAGGAGCGAGGTTGTACTCCTACGGAATATGCACGACGTTTGGCGTTGAAGACAGAAGACCCATCTTTGCAGGAATGACAACATTTCGGCATTGACAGGCATATTTTCAAGTACTTGTATTATAATATTTTAGTGTTGATTTCAACATCACGTATGTTGAAATCAACACTCGTGTTATGCCTATTTTGTGCTTCCGCCCTAAATTTGCAGTGTGAATAACAAACCAAATTTACACTAACCTTTAATAACATGAAAAAATTGCTTCAATTACTGCTGATGATTGTGGTTGCCTTAAGCGCACACGCCCAGCAATCAGTGAAAGGAAAAGTAGTTGACGCACGAACAGGGGAGCCTCTGATAGGTGCCAGCGTGTTGCTCAAATCTAATCCCTCTACTGGTGTCACAACTGATCTCGAAGGAGATTTTGTTATCTCAGTTCCCTCGGCAGGGGAGACTATTGTCGTAAATTATGTAGGTTACGTCACTCAGGAATTACCTGCTTCAGATGGTATGACTGTAAAGATGATCGAGAGTTCGGAGATTCTCGATGAAGTGGTAGTGATCGGTTACGGTACTCAGCGTAAGGGCGATGTCACAAGCTCCGTTGCCAGTGTCAAATCAGATAACTTCGTTAAGGGTGCTGTGAAGGATATCGGTCAGCTTATGCAGGGAAAAGTGGCAGGACTTGCTATTACCAACCCAAGTGGCGATCCATTGGGTAACACTCAGATCCGTCTGCGTGGCACAAGCACAATAGGCGGTGCCAACACAGCTCCCTTAGTGCTTATTGACGGTATACCCGGCGACTTCAATACGGTGGCTCCCGAAGATGTGGAGAGTATATAAGCCTGAAGATGATTAAGAAATAATACTAACTACATAATCATGAAAAAACTGATTTCAATATTTTTATTGACCACTTTTGGCATCTCTGCCGGTAGTGCGCCCTGTGCTGCCTCTTCCGGTAATGTCATAGGGTTGACAGCATCGCTTTCCGCTGCGGAATTTGCTGCTAAAAATGGTGGTGCCATAGTGAAAAATGGAAATGGATGGACTACGGAAGTCACCTTCTATACTCCATCGGTGGTAAGGGTGAGTAAGTATCCTTCTCAGGATGTATTCAGCAAGAAGAGTTACTCTGTGATAATGACTCCCGAAAAGGTAGATGTGGATGTGAAAGAGGGCAAAGAGGGAAATACTGTGAAATCATCGGCTATGGGGGTCATCATATCAGATGATGGAAAATTAAGTTTCACAGATCCCCAAGGAAATGTGCTGCTTTCAGAGGCGGAGTGGTCATTCTCTCCATGTGCCAACAAGGTGGATGAAGGTAAATATAAAGTTGCCCAAAGTTATAACCTTCAGCCGGAAGAGGCAATTTTCGGCCTCGGGCAGAGACAGTGTCCCGTGTTGAATCAGCGAGGAGAGGATGTTAGGATTTGGACTGGCAATACTAATATCACTATACCCTACATTACTTCAGAGAAAGGTTACGGTCTCTATTGGGACAATGCCGGAGATTCCGGATTTACTGATAAGAATGATGTGGCAACTTTTTCGTCGGAGGTTGCACCGGGCGTAGATTACTACTTTATATATAAAGACGGTACCCAGGATGGTGTGATTGCCGGCATAAGGACTCTCACAGGGGAAGCCACAATGTTTCCGATCCAGACACTGGGACATTGGCAATGTCGCGAACGCTACAAGAGCAGCGACGAATTGTGTGATGTACTCGACAGATATAGAGAACTGGAGATTCCTCTTGACGGTATGGTGCAGGATTGGCAGTATTGGGGCTGCGATTCCAACTGGAATGCTATGAAATTCGTTAATCCTCATTATATAAATAAGATGGGAGATGCCAAATGGATGCGTTATCTTCCTAATGATGAAGATCCGAATGCACAGTATCCTGAACCACGTATTAAGTCGCCCGAGGAGATGGTAAGCTATGTGCATGACAACAATTCACATCTGATGATTTCCATATGGGCTAATTTTGGTCCATGGACTGATCAGTATCGTGAGATGGAAAAAATAGGTGCTCTCCTTCCTTTTGAGACGTGGCCTCGCGACAGGGGAGTCAGACCTTACGACCCGTTTAATCCAAAGGCACGTGATATTTATTGGAAGTATCTTTCTCACCTTCATAATATGGGAATTGATGCGTGGTGGACCGACTCCACTGAGCCGGACCACTTCGAACAGCCTGGTGATGCAGATTATATGACCTACGACGGTTCATGGAGGAGTGTGAAGAATGCCTTTGCGCTGATGACTAATAAAGGCATATATGAACATCAGAGAAAGGTGAAAGGTAATAACCGCCGCTCTGTCCAGATGACACGATGTGGCACATTCGG
>CAMWIF010000137.1 GCA_947174225.1 uncultured Porphyromonadaceae bacterium
AACGACATCGACTTCTTCAGCTCGCCGTCTGAAAGGAAATTGATCTCGGTGCTGCCGCCGCCTACATCAACATACAGGAAGTTGCCTTTACGGTCGCCCTGATATTCCATATGGTTGTTGTAGACAATCCGAGCCTCCTCCTCGCCGGCAATGATTTCAATCTTGATACCGGTCTTATCAAGTACCTCCTTTATGAGTTCGGGACCATTCTCCGCGTCACGCATGGCAGAGGTGGCGCAGGCACGCAGCTCATCCACGGAATAGATCTTCATAAGCTGTCGGTAAGCCTTCATGAGACGCAGCAGGTTTTCCGCCTTCTTAGCGGACACCTTCCCTTTGGTGAAGACATCAAATCCGAGTCGCAGCGGCACACGGAGCAGCATCAGTTTCTTGAGGTTGTCATCCTCTTCCTCATATCTCTTTATCAGCAGCCGGACGGCGTTGGATCCGATGTCGATGGCTGCAAATGTTGTATCTTTCATAATCTATACTCCTTAATCCTTTTCTGTGGCTTCATTATCCACGGTGACTTCGCTTTCTTCAACGGCTTCAGTTGTTTCAGCGTTTTTCTTACGGTTCTCGAACTCTTCCGTAGCCTTACGGTTGATTCCATCATAGCGTTTGTAAAGCTCCTCCTGTGAACGGAAGGGTGCAGGGTCGTCGGTCTTCTGGATCTCCGTTGTCCCGGTGCCGTCCACTACGCATGCCTGCACATTGTCACGCAGTGCATATTCTATTGTGTTGATCACATCCTCTTTTATAGCCTCGTCAAGAATGGGAGTCACAACCTCCACGCGGTTGTCGAGATTACGCGGCATCCAGTCGGCAGAGCCTATGAACACCTTATTTTCCCCACCGGCATAGAAATGGAAGAGGCGTGAATGTTCGAGGTAACGGTCAATGATACCCGATGCTTTTAGATTCCCTTTTAAGTCGGGAGTGCCGGTGACGAGTGAACAGTTGCCACGCACCGAAATCTTCACCTCGACTCCTTCTCTGGCTGCTTCGTAGAGACGAGCAACCATCTCCTCGTCGGTGATATGGTTTATCTTGATATGGATAAATGCCTTCTCCCCCTTACGGGCGTGGTGAATCTCCTTGTCGATAAGTTCCTTGAACGGCTCACGCATAGAATTGGGCGACACGAGCAGATGCTTGTACTTCACCGGACGGTAGGGGCGTTTGATGAAGCTGAACACCTCTGCCACATCCTTTGTGATGGCGGGATTGGCAGTCATAAGGAAATAATCGGTGTATACCTTCGCGTTGCCCTCGTGGAAGTTACCTGTGCCCACCACGGCAATGTCATTGCCGTTCTTCATACCTATGAGTACGATTTTGGAGTGTACCTTAAGACCCTCGACACCGAACACCACGTTCACACCCGCATCCTGCATCTTCTTAGCCCAATGAATGTTGCTCGACTCGTCAAAGCGTGCCAGCAGTTCCACAACGGCAGTCACCTTCTTGCCGTTGCGTGCAGCATTGATAAGAGCCTCGATAATCTTTGAGTTCTTTGCCACGCGATAGAGGGTCATCTTTATGCTCTTCACAGCTTTTGACACAGCTGCCTCCTGGAGCAGACGCACCAGATAATCGAAAGTGTGGTAGGGTACATGTATGAATCGGTCACGTGCCGCCACCTCCTGCAGAAGACTGTCGGAGCCTTTGAGTTCAGGCCTTACGATTGGTCGCCACACAGGATACTTCAAGTCATCCCTACCCATGGCGGGGAACGACATGAAGTCCTTATGATTATGGTAGCGTCCGGATGGCTTGACCGTGTCGAGCTTGTCGAGATGAAGCTTCTTCATCAGCATGGATAGTAGCTGCTGAGGCATCTTCTCATCATATATCACTCGGAGGGTAGCACCCTTTTTACGGCTTTTGACCGCCTTGGCAATCTTTTCGAGCGGTCCGACGTGAAGGTCGTTGTCAATCTCCATCTCAGCATCCTTTGTGAACTTGAAGGAGTAGGCATTGAAATCGGTATAGCCCATACCGGGGAATGTGAGCGGGAGCGACAGGCGTATCACATCATCGAGATACATCACACATTGCTTACCGTCGGAGGAGGGAAGCGGTATAAACCGTCCGATAGTGCTTACGGGCAACTCTATAATGGCATAGTCGGTCTTCATACCCGGACCTGACAACTCTACAGCCATATAGATACGATCATCATTCTCACGTGAGAACTCGTTGAGCTTATTAATCCACACAGGAGAAACAAATCCGGAAATCTTTTCTCGGAAAAGACATCTTATAAAATGTCTCTGCTCATCGTTGAGTTCCTTTTCATTGAGGATAAGAATATTGTTGTCGGCAAGATTTTGTTCTACCTCGTGTATGGCCTGTTCATATTCCTTGGTAAACTGATGATCCATATCGGAAAGCTCGGTGAACAGTTCTCGGGCTTTATGCCGCTCGTGTGCCACATTGGAGCCTGACATAGTAGCCAGCCGGGAGATTGTTGCCATTCGTACACGGAAAAATTCATCGAGATTATTAGAATAGATACCAAGAAACGAGAGACGGTCAAGTGGAGGCACTGTGTCGCGCATCGCCTCTTTAAGGATACGATGGTTAAAATACATCCAGCTGATGTCGCGGTTGACGTAGGGGAAAGGGTTATGGTGAGTGTCTGACATATTTATTAAGATTTTAAAAGCGTTTACACTTTTTCTAACAAATAGCCGACGATTCAGTTGAATATAAGCTATAATATTTAGCTTTGCTGAGGGTATGAGGGCTACATCGCAGCGAGATTGCGACGGAGTGCCTTAGAGCAGTAAGTCACTGTGGGATTATCGGAGTCTTCAAGCTCTGCAGCAAGGGCAGGGGCAAAGGGAAGATAGCGGAGAAGTCGGAAACAAAGGATGTCTGCCTCTTCAGGCGTCTGCACGGAACGCGCCAATTCAAGGGCAAGGTCTTGGCTGACCTCTTCTTTCGGGAAAAGGTAACATGCCAAAAGACGGGATTCCCTTACATTCTTATCTTCCCACAGTTCTTTAGCAATAGACACGGATGGGGTTATAGAGCGAGCAATCTGTGAAAGCTGTGGCAACTGGAGACCGAAAATTATATGATAGGGCATTCCGGCATTTCTCAGGGTGTCTGCCACTATGCCATTGCGGAACACCATAAACTGGTGTTTTATTTCCTTTAAAGTCTGTGATGTCATTGTTAATGGTTTTTTGTACCACAAAAATAGTTATTGTTAGGAAAGGTTCAAAATAAATTCTTAATTTTGTAGTCGAGATAAGAAGTCGTTTTATAAAACTTGATTACGCTATGGAAATTATCTGCCTTGACGCTGAGTTTACCGAGACTGAGGAATTGTTGGAGCTTTCGATATTCAATCTTGAAGGGAATGAGATTTATCACCGCTTCTACAAGCCTGAGAATATAGACGATTGGCGCACCGACATACATCATATAACCCCTGAGATGGTGGCTGATGAACTGCCGTTTTCCAAAAGGAAAGATGAGGTTCAGCGGCTGCTCGATACGTCGTTTGCATTGACGGGTTTTGCCGTAGGCAACGATATGAGAGTGTTGTCTCGCTCCGGCATAGCAGGGTTGGAGACTAAGAGGGTGTTGGATGTGAAGGATATGTATTGGTATCTCAGAGGTATCCAGGAACAGATGAATCCGTTTTCTGTTCCATCGTTGCTGGTATGCGCCAATGCATTGGGTCTTGAGTTCAGTGAGGATGAGGCACATTCCGCGTCGGCAGACACGGAAGCGACCTTACGCTGTTTTAATCTCCTTTTCAACGAGTTTAAATCGGCAGAGGGTAAGAATATGGCAGATGAAGATGTCGTGGATATGTTTGCTGCCAAAATTGAGAGGGCTAAAGCCAACTATGTGGAGGAAACTGCGAAAGGCTATGTGAAAATCTACAAACAGGGCGATACTTATAAGATTAAATATGGTCATACCCCCGACAGTGAGCCAAAGGGCTTGATTGCGGAGATTGAGGTGGCTGACCGTTACAAGGCTGAGTATGAGATTAAGAAGTTATTGAAGAAGAAGGAACTTCCCGACAGATGGGGCATTTATAAGCTTACCCCGAAGCTTTTGGAGCAAGTTAAGAATTATAAGAATACCTATGATGCCGAGGAATCGGCGTGGTGTAAGAAGGTGGTGCGCAACTTGTCGCGACTTACTTTGTGACTGTGAAACTAATGGCTCTTTGAGATTGTTGTAATATTAAATAGGAGAGGAGGGCTCTAATTGAGCTGAAACCTTTCGTAATTTTAATAAGGAATTATAAACACAGATATTATGACACGTGAAGAATTAGTAAAGGCAATCACACACGCTGTGACTCTTTATGTAGACAGTCCGGAATATTTTGATGCAAATCCTCAGCTGAGAATCAATCCTGCCACATTTGATGTGGTGGCAGTGAATGGTAAAGATGCCTATACCGATATCGCTGATTCTGTGGAGGCAATAGAGGATGAGGCAGCCGCTCAGGGAGATGAGACGGAAGACGCTACGGATTTCCAAGCCTCTCAGGATCCTGATTTCTATGCCATCAAGGATTATGTGGTGAAGGAGTCGGACGGTAGGCTTAAGGTCGATGTTAAGGCTGTAGAGCGTCTTGCCGAAAGCTACATAAAGTAAGTAGATATTCAATTAATGTTATGAATTTCGCTTATGCTTCTAAGAAACTTAGAATTGAAAAATATTGGTCCATTCAAAAATGTGAAGCTGGATTTTGCTTGTGATTTTTCTGAAAGCGAGCATCCTCCAGTAACTATAATCACAGGGTTGAATGGATCCGGCAAATCTATTGTGATTGACGCTTTAAGAACCGCTTTGTCGGGAGAAAAAATAGAACGAGACATTGTTGCTGATCGGAATGATTTCAGTATTTCCGTTGATTTTAATAGTGGCAACGGGTTCAAAAAAATGACTACCCAATCTTTTGAGAATGGATCAATAAAATGCGTAGACCGGTCAGTCAGTAGTGTACTAAGGTTCCCATACAATAGGGATGAAAGCATAATCTTTCCTTGGATTGTAGATTACTGGTCGTCAAGATTGCCTGCTGATTCATTTGTCCTTAACAATATGAATCGGATTGACCACTATGCGTTTATGGCTAATGTAATGTTAGGTCGCAAACACAATGTTGACCTTACGAATTTTCTTTGCAATCTTGATTATATGCGCAGTAGTGATGTAAAGGCAGAGAAGGAGACAGCCGAGTTTTTGTTTGCTACTGTCAGAAAGCTTATTGACAGTTGTTTGGATAATGGAAAGTTCTTGTATATCAGGCGAACAGATCTGATGCCTACCTTCGAACAAAACGGACAAGAGGTAACTCTTGATAAACTGAGCAGCGGTAATATTTTCCTAATAGAACATCTTATCCTTTTGGTAAGCAAGATGTATTCTCTGTCTATTCTTAGGAATACTCCTACTAAGGATGTTTTAGAAACTCCCGGACTACTACTTATTGACGAAATTGAGACACATCTTCATCCAAGATGGCAGAAATCCATTCTTCCCATTATACGGGATACTTTTCCAAACCTTCAGATTATACTTACCACTCATTCTCCTTTCGTTTTATCTTCCATTAAGGGAGCAAGGATATATACTTGTAAGCCTCGTCCGGGGTATAGCACAATTGAGGAGGAAACTTATACCTACAGCAGCCTTCCTGTAGATCAGATTCTACTCAGCGATGCCTTCAATGTGGCACCATTTAATAATGCTATCACTCAAATGATGGATTCCAGAAAGAATGCTATCTATGAGGGGAATCAAGACGAAGCCAAGAAGATTGAAGCGAAGCTTATTGATATAAATCCTATGTATTTTTCATATTTGGATGACAAAAAAATCGATGATTTGCTTGAAAAGTTAAAAGTGATGGACGATAAGGTGGTGGGAGGTGACAAATGAGGCATATTGATCGTCTTAATATCCCAGAGGTCTTAAATCGTAATCATGCCAAATGGCAATCTGACTTCGATGCAAAAAAAGGCTGCTAATCCACAGGTACGACCAGATGCTTCTAAGTATGCCCATAAGGATATAAGGAAGCAGCTAATGAGTATGTCGCATAACAAATGTTTCTATTGCGAGGGGATACTCTTAGACAGACCAAAGGAGGTAGATCATTATGTTGAAGTTGCCGTTGACCATTCTAAGGCATTTGATTGGAATAATCTCTATCTGGCATGTCTGAATTGTAATGACAAAGTGCCTCATAACACTATACCCGTCTCCGCTGCTCTTAATCCGATTTTAGATTCAGATGCGGATATTAAAACCCATATCTCATTCGATAAGGAAATCATTTTTCCCATATCAGGCTCGCTAAAGGGCAAACAAACGATAACGAAGTTTCGCCTTGATACAGATCTCCTTAACGCACAGCGACGCGATTGGATAATTAAAATTGACGGTATCATTATTGACATCTTGAAGAAAATGGTTGCCGAAGGGCGACAAAGTTTTAGTGATGAAGAAGTTAGTGCTATTAATAGATTTATGGATTCCGCTTCTCCTTTCAGTCTAATGAGTGAGGTTTATATCAAAAGAAAACTGCATGGTCTTCTTCCTTGAGTAGCTTCTCAAATTTGTAGAGAGTGATAACATAGCCTTGGAGTACCTCATAAGTATAGAAAGCTGATGTAAAATAAGGCTTCAGAATTGCTCGGCATACAAATTACAGAAAAAGATAATCGCCCCGGTTCGAGGCGATGTGATAATGGATAAGGGTCGTAGAGTTTAAAATTCCTTTGAGAGCATAAAGAATAGTAAAAGTTCTTGTTTAGTGCCGAAGCTCGCTGTAGGTGTTAGCGATTAAAGCTTTTTAGTTGAGACCTTAGACTCGATTCACTAAAGCACGGCAGTGCTATAACTCCATAATCTGTGATTTAAAATACTAATCTATTGGATGTATATCACATGTATATGAGG
>CAMWIF010000138.1 GCA_947174225.1 uncultured Porphyromonadaceae bacterium
TATAAGAAAGCTGCACAGGGTTTCTACCCTGCCAATTTCAACGCTAAGGAATGGGTAAGCGCCATAAAGGATTCCGGAGCCAAATATATCTGCATCACCTCCCGTCATCACGACGGCTTCTCTATGTTTAACACTGCCGAATCAGACTACGACATCGTTGACGGTACACCTTTCAAACGTGATATACTGAAGGAACTTGCAGAGGAATGTGAGGCACAAGGGATAGCTCTCCATCTTTACTATTCCCATCTCGACTGGATGCGTCCCGATTATCCTCTCGGACGCACAGGACATACCACCGGACGTAATCTCAAGCCCAATTGGGATTCGTACTACGGTTTTATGAACCGTCAGCTCACTGAACTGCTCACCAACTACGGTCCTATACGCGCTATCTGGTTTGACGGCTGGTGGGACCACGACGAGGATGCCACACCTTTCGATTGGCAGCTCGAAAAGCAGTATGAGCTTATCCATTCTCTCCAACCGGGATGTATGGTGGCAAACAACCATCATCAAAGCCCTTTCCCCGGAGAGGACTTGCAGATATTTGAACGTGACCTTCCGGGTGAGAACACAGCAGGTATGTCGGGACAAGAGATAAGTCGTCTCCCCCTTGAAACCTGCAACACTATGAACGGAATGTGGGGGTACAAAATCAATGACCAAAACTACAAGGATGCCACTACCCTTATCCGTTATCTGGTAAAAGCTGCCGGAATGGGTGCTAACCTTCTGCTTAATATTGGTCCGCAACCAAGCGGTGATTTACCAGCCACTGCTCTCGACCGTCTTAAAGAGATTGGAGAATGGATGCGCGAGAACGGTGAGACAATCTATGGCACAGAAGCCGGACCCTTCCCGGCACAATCCTGGGGGACGACAACCCGTAAAGGCGATCGGCTTTTCGTACATATAATGACACCGGAGACAACAGCTATACTGCTCCCCGGTGACTTGAAAGTTAAGAAAGCATTTGAATATGCCTCAAAACGTCCTATAAAATATTCGAAACAGGGTACTCATACCCTACTGCAACTTGACTCACTCCCAACTTCCACCGACTATATAGTAGAGCTTTCACTCTGATAGGCTTCGTAGGGTAGACAGCAGACGTTCGCCGTTGCCCACACCGTAGCCGGTGGAAACCCACACAATGCGGTTGAATGAATCGGCTATAACTACTATCGGATCGGCAGGAGCATTGAGATGAAGCGACTCGACAATCTCATTTCTTGTCGATCCGTCATTGTCTATACCCAACACCACGGTGGAAGGAAGATTGGGGAAAAGAGACTTGTCGAAGCGTGCCGCTTTGTCCTTGTCATCAAATAGCACCATTATCTTGTTGCCGCTCTCCTCAAACTCTTTTGCCACGGCGGAAATATCATTAAGCATATGGGCTGAAGGCTCGTGACTCGGGCTTACCAAAGCCACTACATAGTAACCGCGTCCGGTAGTTGATAGAAGGCTCTTATCCACATCCGAAGCAAGGTCATGGTAGATATTCTCCGCATTCAGGGAACCTATCACCGATACGGAGGCATTGTCTTGACGTATTGTAAGATCTCTAACCACATTCTCGCCCGGCTCGATATTGAAAAACTCACTTCGCGCCAGCACACCGCCATCAGCAAGACGTTGACCTGTGGTAAGAATATACTGCCCCGGCTGAATCTCGGCAGGAGAGCTGAACAGGGTCTCAACCGTAGCCTCCTCCGGATATTCGAGCAAAACGGGAATACCGTCAATTATACGTGATAAGGAGAATTGAGAATAATATTTAGGATCCGTCACATATCCCTCCGGCGAGAAATTGATTTTCAGAGTTGACGGTTTCCCCTTAGCGGAAGTTGCAGTGTTGCCTAACGGGGTAGTCATACCCACCTTTTCATCCAAATCTACCGTTACCCAATCCGGTTGCAATTTGGGATTAAGGTATGGAGTGGCAACATACTGAGTGGCACCGGTCACCGGATCGATTCTCGCCGGAATACCTGCCGTGCGGGCTAACGCCACAAAGAAGATGTCTCTTGACAATGGATCGGCACGCCGCTCACGGACAACACTTCCGGGACACATACGCAGACGTTGAGGATTCTCTTCAGGGGCAGCTTCAATACTATCTCTTACCCATTCCACAAGCAGCACGGGGTTCTTCCGGAAGCGCGTAAGCTGCTCATCTGAGAATTTGGATCTTAAATCTGTACGCCATGCGGTGAGAGTTTCGTTTTCAATACGTGGATTCAACACATATTTATCGAAACAATTCTTCTCCATACCCATAAAATCGGGATCCTCGGTATAGTTGTCGTCGTCCGGATCAAGCCCGTAACCTATAACTTTAACCACGTGGTCGGAAATCACATTCATCGGTATGTCGCGGCAGTCCTTCTCGCTCACGTTCATAAGCAAATCAACAGCCATACTTCTGCGCACCGGATCCAGGCACTCAAGAGCCTGTTCTATGGTTCTGTGATTACCCCGTGAGTCGATAAGTATCTTAGTAAGCTTATCCTGGTCAAGTCCCAATTTAACGGCAGCCTTGGCAGCTGATTCGGGAGTGGCGAAAGTAGCTGTATAGGCATGGCGTATAGAGTCCTCACGCGCAAGACGACGGTCATTGTCGGCGCGTTGATCCGGCGACACACCGGGAGGAGTGGTAGCCGATGAGGGAGGAACAATATTATATTCCACTGCCCCCTCATAATTTGCATCTTTATCGAGCACTATCGTCAACGGTTGGTTGCTTATCGGTGGAGCCACCTTCGAATCTTTTGTCGCCGGTGCCGCAACATAATCAGCGGCAGAACCTTTAGTAAATCCGAAATTGGTGCCGTCTGTTGCCCATACAAACATATCGCCAAGGCCGGTAGTAAGCGAAGTCTCTCCGTTGTCATCGGCAGTCTTTGTGACCGCAGGATAGTATTCCGCATAATTATAGATGCAGAAGCTTACTTTTGCCCCTTTCGCGGGACTGCCGTCGGCATTCACCACCTTCACCGGTAACTGAGCCACAGGTGCATAGTTGGCAGTGACGTTAATACGTGTGGAAAGAGGATCTTTAAGAAGCACCTCTTCCGGACCGTTATAATCACCCGGCACATTTGTGTTCATCAGCAATCCGCGTGAAGCCGGCGCGTTAAACCACGCAAGGTCGAGCACTGCCTCCGGCTCACAAGCACCCAAGAAATGCCATTCACCGTCTGCCCACGCCTCTACCCAGGCATGGTTATCGTCAGTATGTGCCCAGCGCGGAGTATAGATCTGGCGTGCCGGAATGCCTATGGAACGAAGAGCCGCTACAGTGAAGGTCGATTCCTCACCGCAGCGTCCCACAGCCTGATTCATGGTGGAAAGCGGAGAGGATGTGCGGGCATCGGAGGGCTGATAGGTGACATGCTCATGACACCAATGGTTTACCTCCAATATAGCGTCTTTCATCGACATACCCTTTACCCTCTCTTTAAGAATTTCATAAAAAGTCTCGCGTGAGAGATCAAGGTTCTCATTGTTTACTCTTACAGGCACCACGAAATGAAGGAATTCCCTATCCGGGACATCCTTACCCCAAGGCATCTCCTCTTTTGCTTTGAAAGCCGCCTCCACGTTACGACGATAAAACTCCTCCTTATAGTCTGCCTTATCGGGAAGTGAAAGGGTAGAATAGAGAAATGTAAGAGCCTCGTCGGGAGTGACAGCTGCCGCCACCGACGGAATACACAGAAGAATCAAAGACAAGTAGTTTTTCATAGATTAGGACATTTAAGGGATTGAGGAATATAAATTTATAAATCTCATCGGTGGGTCTTCGCCACAAGTTTAGCCACTACATCCGGAGAGGTGGACAAGGGTGCATATTCGTCAGTGCCGGGCGCACCCATCGGCACTCTTGGGCGACGGAATTTCATACGGCTTGCTATCGGTTTCCGGGCTGTGGAATGTAACTTATCCACACCTGTCACCTCCAGCAGCTCCTGTGCATTTGCCGGAGTAACACCGGCACCTGCCATAATAGCAATACGCCCTCTTGCCCTTCTTACAAGATGGCTCAACATAAGGGCACCGCTCACTGCCGAAGGAGCCTGACCGGAAGTAAGAATACAATCGAAGCCTAAGGCTATAATATCCTCAAGGCTCTTGTCGGCATCGCGTGACACATCAAACGCACGGTGGAAAGTGATATTGACGTGCTCTCGTCCGGCTTCACGTCCAGCCTCACGTGCCACCTCAATAAGACGGCGACACGCCTCAATGTCAATATCTCCGTCAGGAGTAAGCACACCGATCACTACACCTGTAGCTCCCGCTCCGATTGATTCGCGGATGTCGCTCTCCATAAGAAGAAGTTCTTCGGGGGTATATAGAAAATCGCCCGGGCGCGGACGTATAAGGACATTTATCTCAGGCAGACCGGAAGCAACAGCGGCACGTATCAAGCCCATTGAAGGGGTAAGCCCACCCTCCAACAGACCGGAGCAAAGTTCAATTCTACGAGCACCGCCCGCCTTCGCAGCCAGCACACTTGCTAAATCACCACAACATATTTCAAGCATCGTAATATTTTTTTGTAAGATGTTGCCTTAACTTCATCTTTAAAGCGAAAAAGATTAAAACAAAGCTTTCTCAATATGAGCTTTTCTATTAAAATCATATTCAGCCTAAAAAGTTTTGGCAACCTCTATAATATTTTAGAAAAGAGAAAACCGTATAGGATTAGACCAATAAAGAAAGTTATGCCTGTCCACATCTTGGCAGCACGACAATACTCATGGGCGAGTCGTCGCCAGTCGTCGGCAGAAGGCGTGTCTTCAGGCACAGTCTTCATCTCCGTGCCGGATTGGCTCTCATTTGCCTTTGCCCAGCAGCGTCTCGACGCCACGGCAAAATATATGGCAAATATGCCCAACGGAGGGAAGAATAACAAAGTCACCAATATGGCAGGGAAAAGCATATTGGCAGGAGGACGAGATATATCCTGCCGGGCGTCAATCTCCTCTATTGAGGGCAAACGTGTGTCTTGCAGAATATGGTCAAATCTGGAGCCGGGGCGTTGTTCCGCTTCTGTCATTGCAGGAGCGGAAGCCTGTGCCTGTTGCTGATCGGGAGCTACCATAGTAGGATGCAGAAGGTCATAAAGCCTTCCCCGGAACATCCTGCAAATGTCTGCCACATCTTCTGCCTTCTCCCAGTCGGGCATCCCTTTGCACCAAACATAGGTGGAGGGACGGACACCGGCTTCAGCCAACTGATTCAATTCGTAGGGACCACGTCTTTCCCCATCGATCATGGCGAAGTATTTCATCGTCAAATATAGGAAAGGAAGCCTCCGTTAGAGAAGAAATAGCCGTTAGCTAAGATACCAATGCCGCCAAGCACCAGACCAACAATAGTCATCCACTTTGCAGTGCTATTGGCTTGGTCACCCATCTGGTCATAGCCGGTCTTATAATAATTGTTGGCTTTGTTGGCTTGAACTATACCAATCACTCCGAATATGCCACCTATACACGAGAAGAGAAAACCAATCACTGTAGCAACGATTGCCCAAGTAAGCCAATTCTGTCTTACAGGTTGGAAATTATTAGGGTTCTGCCCGTAGTTAGGTTGCTGACCATATTGTGGGTTCTGACCATAGTTGGAGTCTTGGCTATACTGCGGATTACGCCCGTAATTTGGTTGCTGACCGTATTGCGGGTTCTGACCATAGTTGGGCTGCTGACCATACTGGGGATTTTGTCCGTAGTTGGGCTGCTGGCCATATTGCGGATTTTGACCGTAATTGGGCTGTTGCTGACCATACTGCCGGTTCTGTCCATCGTTGGGCTGGGGACCATACTGCGGGTTCTGGCTAAAGTTTGGCTTTTGACCATACTGATTGTTGGGGCCATACTGCTGTTGACCGTAATTGGGTTGTTGCTGCCCATACTGGTTGCCTCTCCCCGGATCTGAAGCCCTTGCCATACCCATCAACTCAAAAAGCTCAGGCAGTTCTGAAGCTTTTGTCCAGTCGGGCAATCCGGCACGCCACACAAGCATATCGGGACGAAGACCCTGCACCGTAAGCTCCTCAAAAGCGAACGGTCCCTTCTGAGCCTCATTTATAATCAGATAATATTCGGTAGCCATATATATAACTCTAAGATTTTTATTCACTCATTTCACTCCGTAAAGTTCAACGTTCCTACTCCGATTTTGCTTCAGAAAAGCTAAGCATCTTACCCTTATTTCACATCGGAAAGGTTAATCATCTTACTCCGGAAAGTTTAATACGCAAATTTAGCAAAAAAATTTGGGAAAATTTGGAAAATCAATAAATAATGTCTAATTTTGTCGTGCAAACGCGGTAATAGCTCAGTTGGTAGAGCATCAGCTTCCCAAGCTGAGGGTCACGAGTTCGAGCCTCGCTTACCGCTCCCCACAAGGTGAAGCACCCCTTCAAAGGTGAAGCTTAGGCTTCACCTTTTGTTGTTTATTATAGTTAAACAACGTTCATAGGCATTCTCCCAATCACCTCTCGAAACATCTGTGCTCCACATTGGACAATTCCTCAGGAAAACAAGTGTAGCAACCTCCTTAAATTATAAATCTATCCAATCCTTATGTGATATGAAATTAATCGAAATGAATCTAAAAAGGATTTTTTATCTTTGTCAGAAGCACAAGGTAAAGACATTAGCAGTTTTCGGATCTATTCTTACAGACAGATTCAATGAAAACAGCGATGTGGATTTGCTTGTAAATTTTGATACCACTAACCATGAGGATTGGGATTATGTATCCAATTATTTCGACTTTCAAGAAGCTCTGGAAAATCTTTTTGGAAGAAAGGTCGATTTAGTAGTTGAAAAAGGTCTTAAAAATAAATACTTCATCAATAACGTCAACCGTTCAAAACAACTTATCTATGGCTAACGAATACATATCAAAATACCTCCAA
>CAMWIF010000139.1 GCA_947174225.1 uncultured Porphyromonadaceae bacterium
TGGTTATGCCGAGCCGTTTCTGTGTTATATTTTTAGATGAAGATTAAACGTCATTTGCGGATACGAAGCACGGGTGCGACCGATTTCGGCGCATCAGCCGGCAGTGTTACTTTCAGTCCCTCTGCATCACGGGTAAACTTCACTTTGCCATAACCAAGTAGTTCTACACTCCCTATCTTCTTTTTATGATAGTCAGATCCTTCGGCAAGCGACTTTACTGTCACTCTGCCATCTTCAGGCCAGGCGAGGGAGATGGCATAGAGATGCTTCGGAGTCTGTGTGAAGCGGATTTCCTCAGAGGTGGCTTTGGTATAGGCTCCCTCATTGAATCCCTGCGCGTTCAGTTTTATGTCAGAGTCGGCTATTGGACCTTCACCGAATATATGCCAGGGACGTGTGGAGTAGATTGCCTCACTGTTTACAGCCATCCAGTCGCCTATACCATTGATGATCTCCTCTTCCTTCTCATCGAATGTGCCGTCGGCACGGAGTGGAATGCTTAGGAGAAGATTACCATTCTTGCTCACTACGTCGGCAAGCATTTTCACGACCTGATCTGCCGACTTATACCAATTGTTCTTATAAATGTCATCGTTATAATGCCAGCCGCCGATGCAGGTGCAGGTCTGCCAAGGTCTATCTGCGATTTGGTTTGGCGCACCGCGTTCAACGTCCCACACAAGAGCCTCCTTCTGCTGATCATCGAGAATCTTACCGAACATCACAGCCGAGAAATCCTTCTTGCCGTTGGTGGCAAGATTATGGTTATAGAAATGGGTCGCAATCTTCAATCCGGCATCGCTTATAGGGTAGAAGGGTACGCCCGTAACATCGAAATAAAGAAGGTCGGGATTGTAGCGGTTGATTACGTCGAGTGTACGGTCATAGAAATTGGAGCAATATTCCACGGTCGGAATAGCTACACCGTTGCCCCATGCCCATTGACTGTGAATCATACCGTCTGCCCACGTGCCGTAACTGTCGGGGTGGTCTTGTGCATATAGTTTTTGTGGGTCGAGTCCTTCCCACCATTTCCCTTTCCCTTCCTCCTTCGTGATACGTCCGTCGTAAGGCACTCCGGCTTTGTCCCCCTTACGGTCATAACGGCGCGAAGGCTCATACCAGCTCCAAGCGTGGTCGGCATGAAGGCTCACTCCAAAAGGCATATCGTGTTTTTTGCAGGCTTCAGCCCAACCGGCAAGAATATCCTTGTGCGGACCGATATTCTTAGAGTTCCATTCTTGATATTGGCTATCCCAAAGGTCATAGTTGTCGTGATGGTTACCGAGAGCGAAGAAATATCTCGCACCGATTTTCTTGTAAAGCCCGACAAGATAATCGGGATCCCAGTTTTCAGCTTTAAATAGCGGCAGCACATCTTTAAAGCCGAATTCAGAGGGATGGCCGTAATTCTTGACGTGATGCTTATATTCGTTAGAATCCTCTATGTAGAGTGAACGAGCCATCCAGTCGCCGCTGCCTTCCACACATTGCGGTCCCCAATGTGCCCAGATTCCGAATTTAGCGTCGCGGAACCAGTCAGGCACTTCATACTGCGCGAGCGATTCCCAGGTGGGAGCATATTTGCCTGTCATCATCGGTTCGTTATGCTCTGTCACCATCACCTGATAGTCTTGAGCTATAGCCGGTGACAATGAAGCAAGAGCCATGATTGATAAGATACATTTGAGATTCATATCAGAAAAGGTTAGTTATTACAGCTCGGTTGTCTTTAAGTGCAAATTTAAGCATAAAATCCTTCTCTCCAATATCATTTTATGGATAAAAAGTAGGACTTTATAATTAATGTATGTATTTTGGATAACCCTGTCCATGAATTATGCATAGACAGGGCTATCTCGGCTTACATAAACAATCCTAATTAACTTAACAACCTATATCTACTTATTTTTGGCGGTCGACTATGCTTAATTATAGCCTTCGTTCTGTTTTAAGTTTTTATTAATGTTACGGTCATCCTGAGGAATTGGCCAGTAACGGTTATGATCAGCCCATTTACGGTCTTCAAACATATAATAATTGTCTTTATCGACAGGAGATGTACCTTTATAATTACGGGCATTTGGATCATCACTTAGTTTCACGCCTGTGAAGTAACGATTGAGTTCTTCTTTTGCAGTGCCCCAACGTAATATGTCAAAGTAGTGCAATCCCTCGAAGGCGAGTTCGATACGACGTTCAGCACGCACAGCTTTACGAATTGCTGCTTGAGAATTAAGTTCTGCCGTAGTATAACCGGGTATGGACACACGGTTACGAATGTCGTTGATTGTAAGGTCAAGGATGTCATTGGTCACGCTTTGACCGGCTTCGTTGACTGCTTCAAGATAGGATAGAAGAACTTCAGCATAGCGCATAAGAGGAGTTGGAGTGTAGCATGACCACATAGCCTCGGTGATGCTTGGGTCAAGACCTTTCTTGGGACAATAGCCATTGAACAGAGTGAATTTATTATAGCGGTCGGCTGAAGATGCGTCGCCATAACAATCGTATATTACCCCGTTGAATTCTGTGCCGGGCCAGGAACCTAACGGCGGTAAGAACACCGACGCATACAAGCGTTGGTCGCGGTTCTTATAGGGATCGTTCTCATCATAAAGCGGAGATTCGTCAATAGGTTTGCCATCCGAGCAGAAATATGACTTAATGTGTTCGTTATAGACTGCAAACTGATGCCATCCTCCAAGACATTCCGGTGTGAGGTAGATATTACGGCTGCTGGTAAACTGGTCTTTGATGCCCATTATCACATAAATCATTTCCGGACTATATTCACCACCTACTTGGAAGAGTTTCTCATAACTGTCATTACCGTTACGACGGTCGAGCTGATACTCGCCACTGTCAATAATAGGTTTGAGAGCATTGGCAGCCTCGTTCCATTTTTCACGGGCAAGATATATACGGCTCAATATTACTCGAGCGGCAGCTGAAGTCATACGTCCATATTCATCTCCAGAGCGGGTCATTGGAAGGTTTGGAATTGCCTCCAAAAGATCACTTTCCACTTGATCGTAGATCTCAGCTTGTGGAGTCTGGGCGATTGAGTTCGCTTCCTCTACATTCAGAGGCTGCAACGGCATAGGAGCATCTTTGAAGTAGAAGGCGAGTTGATAGAGGAAGAAGGCTCGGAGAGTTTTCACTTCAGCAATCATCTCTGCCCTGCGTTTCTCATCCATAGGACAATTGACAATATTCTGTAAGAACGTATTATGGCGTGCGATATGGGTATAGGCATTTCCCCAATACCATTTTATGTTACCATTAGTTGCAAGGGTATTGACACTTGCCATATTGGTGGTGAAGCTCTCTTTTTCACTACCCATTCCGGCAGCGAGGTCAAGGTATATGAGACCTTGGGGAGTGTCGAAGGCGTCATGGCTCCATCCTGTCTCGGCGCGATAGCAGCCTACGAGAGCAAGCATCGCATCGCTTTCGCCTGTCCAGAAACTTGCATCCGATATTGATGCGTGAGGAGCTGTTTCAAGGTAATCTGAGCAGCTTGTAGCAGATATGGCCACTGTGGCTGCAAGAAGAAATGATTTAATATATTTGAGTTTCATGATGTTTTCAGAAATTAATGTTTAGACCGAATGAATAGGTGGAAGCAATGGGATAATAGTTCGGAGAGTCGCCGGTGCCGATCTCATTCTCCGGATCCCAGCCCTTATAGAACTTATTCCATGTGTGGAGATTCTCACCACTTACATAGATACGGATCATATCAATGCGAATCTTACGTGTCAGGTCTCTTGGAAGGGTATAGCCCAACTGAATGTTCTTAAGGCGTAAGAAGCTGGCATCACGTGTCCAATAGTCAGAAGTCTGGAAGTTTGAGTTGTTCATATTGGCAGTTTCGAGACGAGGATAAGCTGCCCATTTGTTCGGATTGGCTGTGGTCCAGCAGCCGTCGGCTTGCCAACGCTGTATCTGACCACCGTTGTAGAAGGCATATGCCATATAAGAACCGATAAGTCTTTGATGTCCTCCTACTCCTTGAAGCATACCTGAGAAATCGAAGCCTTTATACTGGGCTGTGATTGTCATACCATAATAGTACTTAGGAGTGGTTGAACCGAGTACTTCACGGTCATGGTCGGCATCCACATTTCCGTCCCCGTCCAAGTCACGGTAACGCACATAGCCGGGTTTGAGAGATGATTTAGCCATAATCTGATTTTCAGCAGCCTCAATCTCTGCCTGATCCACAAAGAGTCCGTTAGTACGATACCCATATATTATACCGAGAGGCTGACCCACGATTCTCCCTGAATTGATCTCTTCTGTAGCGCCGTTTGCAAGTTTTTCAACCGCATTCTTAACATAGGTGAAATTGGGAGAGATGGTGTAGTGGAAATCACGACCTATATTACCGTTCCACGTCAGATTCAATTCAACACCTTTATTGGATACGGCACCGACGTTTGACTGTCCGACTCCATAACCCATAATGGTTGTGCGCTCCAGAGAGGCAAGAATGTCGCTTGTATACTTATAGAAATAGTCAATAGTACCTGTGAGTCGCTGGTTGAAAAGAGAGAAATCAAGACCTACATCAGTCACACGAGTCTTTTCCCAAGTTATATTGGTGTTATTGAAAGTTGATATGGCGGCACCGGGTTGCAAAGAGGCGGTGTTACCTAAGGGATAAGTATATCCCAGATCATATACCTGCTGATAAGGATAATTACCTATATTCTGATTACCGAGCATACCATATGACGCGCGAATTTTAAGATTTCCGACTACCTCGGCAATGGCGTGGTCTGTCCAGAAAGCCTCTTCGGATATACGCCAGCCGGCAGACACCGACGGAAAGCAACCCCAACGATGGGCACGGGCAAATCTTGAAGAACCATCATAGCGGATGTTAGCTTCAAGCAGATAGCGACTGTCATAAGCATAATTGACACGGCCGAACCAAGACATAAGTGAATAGTCATCAAGTGAGGAATCGTTCTTGGCAGTTGAGGCGTCGCCTGCACTCAGTTCATAGAGAGCATCGTTGGGGAAGGTGTTACGGCCTCCGTAGAGGGTACGGTTCTGTGTCTTTTCAGCTGAGAAGCCGGCAAGTATAGTAAACTCATTATTTCCGATGGTGCGATGATAGTTGGCTAATACCTCAAGGTCGGTATAGGTGTTGTTCCACATCCAAGCATCGAGATTGGCAGGTCCGATTTTCTTGCTTTCGCTGAATTCTGCGGTCGATTTATAAGTCTTGTCAGCTATAGTATAATATTGAGCAGCAAGCTTGCCTGTAAGTGACAGTCCTTTAAGAGGGGTATCCCATACAAGTTGGAGAGACGATGCTATATTACGATGTATCTGGTCTTGAAATGATTCTGTCTCAAGCCATCCCTCCGGACAATAATCATCCTGATAGCCGAATGTGCCGTCGCTCTTCTTTCCGGGGATAACAGGAGTCTCACGCACTGCATAACCTATGATACTCTGGATGTCGCCGGAACCATAAGGGGCACTGTAGTTGTTATTGTAGGCATTGGCTACGAATTGGAGTTTCAGACCCTGGTATAATTCTGCATCGAGAGATACGTTGGCTGTCAGACGTTCATTAGTGGTTTTTGCAGTCAAACCGTCTTGCTTTCGGTATCCGATCGAGACGTTGTAGCGTGTTTTGGCATTGCCGCCTGATACGCTGACAGAGTGCTGTTGTTGGAATCCGCTGCCACTGTTAAGAAGCCATTTCAAGTGATTGGTATTAGGATAATTGTCAGGGTCGCTACCGTCACGGTATTTCGCAATCTGTTCATCAGAATATGCTGCTGAGTTACCGATGTTCTCCATTGCCATATTATAGTAGGAGGCATATTCCCAAGAGGGGAGAAAATCGGGGAGATCGCTGGCGTGGCTCCAACCGAAATTGTTATGGTAAGTTACGCGGGTCCTCCCTTCGGCACCGCGCTTTGTCTCAATAAGAATCACACCGTTAGCGGCACGATTACCATAGATTGATGCCGAGGCGGCATCCTTAAGAAATGAGATACTTTTTATTGCTGTCGGGTCAACATCGTCCATTGATCCGGACACACCGTCGATCAATACAAGGGGGCTATTGCCGGCACTGGAGAATGTGCCGGTACCTCTGATTTTTACTGATGCTCCTGCTCCGGGGCGACCTGAGTTCTGGATTACACTGATACCTGGAGCAAGACCTGCTATAGCAGTAGAGGTATTAGTGACAGGACGAGAAGCCAGTTCATCTGCATTGATGGTGGATACGGAACCGGTGAGATTGACTTTTTTTTGCGTGCCATAACCTACTACAACCACCTCATCAAGATTTGAGGTGCTTGATTCCAGTACAATTTTTAATTGCTCGGCAGGATTTGTGATTTTAATGTCACGTGGTGTGTAGCCGATGTAAGTGATGGTAATTACATCACCGATTTTAACCGGAGTGATAGTGAAATTACCGTCGATGTCGGTCACTGCTGCCACTTTGGTACCCTTGACCGCAACGGTAGCACCGATTAATGGCTCACCCGATGTGTCGGTTACTAAACCACTTACTGTGGCGAGGTTAGAATCCGCAAAGATGGGAAAGGCGAAGGTCAGAAACAGAAGGGAGAGGATAACTCTGAACACTGTTTTTGACAGTTTTTCTGGTTTCATGATAAATGGGATTAAAAGATTGCTATCTATCTCGAATTGGATTCGAAAATAGATATAAAATAGGTTGTCAAAGAGTGTAAGCAATCATGATTTATTACGTTGCAAAGTTAAGGATAAAAATAGACGATGTGATAGGATTTTACTCATATTGAATAGGACAAAATTAACATTGTGAAAAATATAGTTGGCATTTTGTTTAAGCAATCTCCTTTTATGGGATTTAATGAGTCCTATATGCCATAAGGTTAATTTTTAATATTAGGTAAAGAAACCC
>CAMWIF010000140.1 GCA_947174225.1 uncultured Porphyromonadaceae bacterium
TTTTATTACCTTCTTATCTTTAGTAACTATCTATATTACTGACATTAGCATTAGGCGTTGTTTCGGATTGTCTTGAAGCTGTAACAAAGTGATGCTTTCGGCTTGTAAAGGCTGAGTACGAAACTGAGGCTGAACGGATACAGATGGCAGAAGAGAGGCAGAAGGAGGCAGGAGGGGATTAGGGGAATTTGGGGAATTGGTCGAAGTCGGGGTCGCGTTTTTCGAGGAAGGCGTTCTTACCTTCTTGAGCCTCGTCCATGAGGTAGTACATGAGGGTAGCATCCCCGGCGAATTCCATCAGACCGGCTTGGCCGTCGAGTTCGGCATTGAGTCCGCGTTTGATCATACGGATTGCCAACGGTGAGCGTTTCATGATGGTGCGACACCATTCTACTACCTCCTCCTCAAGTTTATCGAACGGTACAACTTTGTTGATCATACCCATTTCGAGTGCCTCCTCAGCGGTGTATTGACGGCATAGGAACCATATCTCACGTGCTTTTTTCTGACCTACGCAACGTGCCAAGTAGCTTGATCCGAAACCGGCATCGAAGCTACCAACCTTCGGGCCCGTCTGTCCGAAGCGAGCGTTATCGGATGCAATCGAGAGGTCGCATACCACGTTAAGCACGTTTCCACCACCTATGGAATAGCCGTTTACCATAGCGATTACGGGTTTGGGGAGAGAACGGATAGCGTGGTGCAGTTCGAGCACATTCAGGCGAGGCACACCGTCAGAATCGACGTAGCCACCTCTACCCTTCGCGTTCTGGTCGCCTCCGCTACAAAAAGCTTTGTCGCCGGCACCGGTCAACACGACTACGCGGATGTCTTGACGTTCACGGCAAATAGCCATAGCATCGAGCATTTCGCGATTGGTGAGCGGACGGAAAGCGTTGTAGACTTCCGGGCGATTTATAGTTATTTTTGCTATTCCCTCGAATTGTTCGAAAAGGATGTCAGTGTATTGTTTTATGGGTTGCCAGTTATACATTGTTGGTTTAGGGTTTAGAGTTTATGGTTTATGGATGAATGGTCATGTAGGTGCGGAGAAGAGTCGCACTTAGTTCACCGTCGGTGGTGATGCGGAGGATGCAGGGTTTGGAGTCTCGAGGCATTGTGAATATCTCGTGGAGCAAACCGGAAAGACGCTCTGCGTCTGATGCCTCTGCATAATCGAATCCGTAGGCAGGTGCCAGTTGACTAAGTGGCAGCTTAGGGGGAGCGCAGAAATATTTCTCGCGTTCTTCAAGACCGGAAGTGGTAGGTATGAAGCGGAATATGCCACCACCACCGTTATCAACCACAATTATCACCAGTCCCGCCGGCATATCAGGCAACGCCAAGGCATTCAGATCGTAAGCCATTGACATATCTCCGGTGATAATCACCGTACGTCCTTTATACGCCTTTGCTCCACCGATAGCGGTTGATACGCTGCCATCTATACCCGACACGCCACGGTTGCAATAGCTGGCATGAGGCATACGTTCCCCAAGAATCTGAGCGTAACGCACAGCGGTGCCGTTAGAGAGGAAAAGATTTACATCCTGCGGCAATTTACGAAATATAATATCGAAAGCCTTCAAATCGCTCCAAGGGGCAGCCTCTACAAAAGCTGACTTTGCCCGCACCGCTTCTGTCCTCAACCTTCTCCATATAGCAGAAAAGTCACACACAGTGGTGAGAATAGGTTGGCGACGCAAGGCAGCTGCAAGTTGATGCAGAAGACGGGCAGGATCGACCTCTATACGCTTTGTGAGCGACATAAAGCAATCGGAAGTTGTGTGGTTCCATCCCAACGCCCAGTGCTCACAATGATTGGCATTGCGACGCAGATACTCCTTCAGCTTACGCGACACCAACGACCCTCCAAGCGAAATCACAAGGTCAGGCACTTCGCTGTCAAGCCTGTCGGCACTATAAGCGGTCAGCACAGAGTCGATGGAAGTGGCATCATTACCCAAGTGCAGATTGGAAAGTGTCTCGGTCATAGCCACCACATTCGGAAGCGCACAGATCTCACCCACCGATTTATGCAGACGTGAGTCAGGGGGTAAGAATCCTGCCACAAGGAGCACCTTTGACGCTGCTATCTTAGTGGCTAATTCCCTTACAACCTCCTTATTGCCGATGGAATCGCCTCCGATAAAGTCTATCACACGCGGTTTGCCGTCACCTCGGCTCACCTTACGGCTGAGAGGGTCGCCAAGCTGAACATTGATATGCACAGGACCACGACGACGTGAGGTAGCCTCAATCATAGCGTCATTCACAATGCGGTTGGCATACCATTGAAGCTCAGGCTCATCATTGCCGAAGGCGGGCAGCTGATAGCTACGCTTCACGTAATTGGAGAATGCCTCAAACTGCCGAAGAGTCTGCGAATCATCCTGATCAATCCATTGCTCGGGACGGTCGGCAGAAATAACCACGAGGGGAACCGACTGATAGAAAGCCTCGGCAAGCGCAGGTCCGTAATTGAGCAATGCCGTTCCCGAAGTACACACCAGAGCCACGGGGCGACGACTGACAACAGCCATACCGAGAGCCATAAACGCCGCGCTTCTCTCGTCAATCACCACATGCTTCTTCAATTCATCTCTTGATGCAGCAGCAATAAGCAACGGAGCGTTGCGTGAACCCGGAGAACACACCACATCTCTCACTCCCTTCTCAGCCATCACATCGAAAAGGATTGAGCAGAATTTCTTATCGGTATCGTACCGTCTATCCGGCGCATTGCCATCACGCACTTCTTCCATCATATCTTTAATCTTATTCTTTTACATTATCTGAACAGGACAGGCGTGTAGCCTCTCAGGAAAGCATCGGTGTCCATACGTTTCTTTCCTGCCGGCTGGAGCGAAACAATCTCAAGCATACCATCCCCGGTCTTCACAAACAGACGGTCTTTCGTAACGCACACCTCACCCGGTTTCAAGTCATTATCGAATTTCAGGCTATCTTCAGACATATCAGAAATCAATGCCGACTGGTAAATCTTAACATCGGAATATTTGCCTCGTGAACGAGCCTCTTCCACCTCACACCAAGCCGCAGGATAGGGCGACAGACCTCTTATAAGATTATGTATCTTTATAGCAGGTTGGTTCCAATCAATTCTGCAAGTCTCTTTGAATATCTTCGGAGCGGGAATGAACTCACCTTCCGGCTGAGGTTGAGGTTTTACATTGCCGGCAGCAATGTCGCTGACAGTATGAGTCACCATATCCGCTCCCAACTCCATCAGACGATCATGAACATCGCCAACGTTATCGGTGGGAAGTATCTCCACTTTACGCTGCTCAATTATATCGCCGGTGTCAATCTCGTGTTTCAGGAAGAAAGTGGTCACACCGGTCTCAGTGTCACCGTTGATCACTGCCCAGTTAAGAGGAGCCGCGCCGCGATAACGCGGCAGCAGAGAGGCGTGAAGATTAAACGTACCTAAACGGGGCATACCCCACACCACTTCCGGCAACATTCGGAAAGCTATCACGATAAACAGGTCTGCCCCTATACTGCGAAGCTCATCCACAAATTCCGAAGCTTTCAGCTTCTCCGGCTGGAGGACTCTCAGACCGTGCTCCACAGCATATTTCTTAACGTCGCTCTCTATCAGCTTGTGGCCACGTCCCGCTATTTTGTCAGGCATAGTCACCACGGCAGCCACATCCCAGCCATCTTTCAACAGACGGTCGAGACTCGCCACGGCAAATTCGGGCGTGCCGAAAAACACTATCTTAATTTTCTTATCTTCGTTGCTCATAATTCTAATCTTTTAATCGTTGCAGTAATACCTCGGCTAATCACTGCGATGATGATTTAATCGTCGCAATAATGCCTCAACACCCTGCGATAGGAATTGAATATTTTCGATTTCGACACGAAACCGACGTACTTTCCGTTATCGACTACCGGAAGATTCCAAGCGTTGGTCTTGTCGAATATCCTCATCACCTCCTCCATAGGCATATTAATATCTATACGTGCCGGAGGCATCGACATAAATCGGGTGACGTGCATCTTCTTATATAGGTCAGGGCGGAACATAATGTTGCGTATATCGTCGAGAAGCACAACTCCTACCAACTGTCCCTCTTCGTCTGTCACGGGAAAGAGATTACGGTTGGAGGTAGCTATTATGTCTACCACCTCCTTCAGGTTCATCTTAGGATTTACCGCCTTGAAATCGCGCTCTATAACGTTGTCAATCTTAAGCAGTGTCAAAACAGCCTTGTCCTTCTCGTGAGTCAGGAGGTCGCCTTGCTTGGCAAGACGCATAGTATAGATGCTATACGGCTCGAAAATACGTATGGTCATATATGAGAGCGTCGAGACAATCAATAAGGGCAGAAAGAGGTCATAACCACCTGTCATCTCCGCCGTAAGGAAGATTGCCATAAGTGGCGCATGCATCACTCCACTCATAACCCCTGCCATACCCATAAGACTGAAATTCTTATTGGAAATCCCGACACCTCCCTCAAAGATATTATTGAGGAGGAAAGCGAAAAGGAAACCTACCAACGCACCCATAAAGAGCGACGGGGCAAATGTACCGCCCACACCGCCGGCACCGTTGGTGGCACTCGTGGCAAACACCTTCATAAGGATAACTGCCCCGATGAACGCGGCTATAAACCACACGTTGTTACGGTCTACATAAAAGAAGGTGCCTTCAAGCACTTTTGAGTAATCTCCCTCTAAAAGAGTGTTTATCGCTCCATAGCCCTCACCATAAAGAGGAGGGAAAAGGAAGATCAGCAACGCAAGAATCACCCCACCCGTAACAATCTTAACCCACTTCCGCTCAATCTTGGAAAACATAGACTCCATCATAAACATGGCCCGCGTAAAATATAGAGATGCGAAGCCACATACTATACCCAACAGAGCTGTGTAGGGAATCTTGCTTACAGAGAACGGCTCGCTTTGTGAGAAGAAGAACTCCGCATTATAGCCTTCCAAGATATATGCCACAGTTGCTCCGGTGATTGAAGAGATAAGCAGGGGCATAACAGTGGTGCCGGTGAGATCGATCATCAGTACCTCAAGCGTGAAAAGCATACCGGCTATCGGCGCACGGAAGATTCCGGCAATACCGGCAGCCGCACCACAGCCCACAAGGAGCATAAGGATTCGCGGCGAGAGACGGAATGCCTGACCAATGTTCGACCCTATGGCTGCCCCCGTAAATACAATCGGGCCCTCGGCTCCGACCGACCCTCCGAATCCTATTGTGACAGAAGAGGCTATAAGGGAGGAATACATATTGCGCTTCTTGAGCCTCGATTTCCTACGTGAAATGGCATACAATACCCTCGTGACACCGTGGGAGATGTTGTCTTTAGCTACAAACCTCACAAAGAGTGTCACCAATATAATACCTACCATCGGATACACCAAATACAGGTAGTTGGCATTCGTAAGGCTCAGATTTGAAGTGAGCAGATGAGAAATCGTGTGGATAAGAAACTTAAGCAGCTGGGCTGCGAAGCCACAGATCACACCAACCACCAAGGCAAGGATTATCACGAAGTTCCTTTCCTTGATATGGCGCACCCTCCAGCTCACAAATTTGAGCCATAGTTCTGTAAATCGGTTGTGTCGTTCCTTATATGCCATTTATCTTTTAATTAACCTTTTTCTTTTTCCTTAAAATCTCACCTAAATCTCCAACCTCATCCACCTGCGCTCAATTATCTCTTAGTCTACATACCTCTCCCCGTTACCACTGTCTTTATGGTGTAGATAAGTATCTTCATGTCCACAAAAAGCGACATATTTGACATATATATGAGGTCGTAGCGAGTACGCTCCACCATCTGACGCACGTTGGAAGCATAGCCGTATTTTACCATCCCCCACGATGTGATACCCGGACGCACCTGATACATAAGCGCATAATACGGAGCCTCACGCATTATCTGCTCTATGAAGAAACGTCGCTCCGGACGAGGACCCACTATCGACATATCCCCCTTCAGAACGTTCCAAAACTGAGGCAACTCGTCAAGACGATACTTTCGGAAAATCTTTCCTACACGTGTGATTCTCGGATCGTTCTCCTCCGATAGCCGCGGGCCCCCCTTTTCAGCATCCACTTTCATTGTCCTGAACTTATAGATATTGAAAGGTTTCTGCTTAAGCCCTATCCGCTCCTGAGAATAAATTACGGGACCCTTGGAATCCGATTTCACAAGCAACGCAAGGACTGCGTATATAGGAGAGAACAGCACCAGCACTAAAAACGACACCACCACATCCATCATACGCTTCACGTTTTTCGACGATTCACTCAAAGCCGGAGTCGTAAGATCTACGAGGGGTTCACCGTATATATCCTGAAGCCTTATAGCCGATGTGACATAAGAGAATGTGTCAGGAGCTATCTTAATAGGCAATTCCAGATGAAAGAGCTGATAGAGAAGATTGAGAACTTTTTTCTCATTGTAGGTGGTTCCGGCAATGACCAATTGATCTACTTCTTCTCTCCTGCATACCTCCTCAACCTCCTCTAACGAATATACACGCTCTTCATCATCTACCCCCACTTCACCGGGGATAGAGAGATAACCTACGATATTCACCCCTATTCTTGCCTTACCCTTACCCTCTTTAAGCCGGTGTCCCGTAGCACGTGCAGCTTCAGAATTACCGACAATCAGCGTGCGAAATGCCCATTGATGCTCCCTGAAATGGGCGGAAGCCGCTGAAGTTATGATGAGCCGTCCGATGTAAGGGATAATGAACAGTACCGATAACAAGCCAGCCAATAACTCATAGTTAATGGTGCGCTCACCCGTCTGGTCATTTATCAAAAGCACAAGATATATCAACATCGTATTGATAGAGGCAGAGAAAAAGGTGGTGACAAGTTCCTGGAG
>CAMWIF010000141.1 GCA_947174225.1 uncultured Porphyromonadaceae bacterium
GTATTATAATATGCGCGAGAAGATCGAGCCGGTTATGCATATCATCGAAATTGCCGAGAAGGCAATGAGAGAGGCAGGTGTAGAGCCGAAGGTGCAGCCGATTCGCGGCGGCACAGACGGTGCGCAACTTTCGTTCAAGGGTCTTCCTTGTCCCAACATCTTTGCCGGCGGCGAAAACTTCCATGGACGATATGAATATGTGTCTATCCAAAGTATGGAGAAGGCCACAGACGTGATAGTGAACATCTGCCGTCTTGTGGCTCAATGAATAGCCGAAATACACTTTACGTGATAACAGGGCCGACTGCCTCCGGGAAGTCGGCTCTTGCTGTAGAGCTTGCCCGAATACTCGACACAGAGATTATCTCGGCTGACAGCAGGCAAGTCTACCAAGGTATCCCCATTGTCACTGCCGTGCCTACGGAGGAGGAGAGGGGTGGGGTGGTCCATAACCTTATGGAGATTCTTCCGCTCGAAGCCTACTACAGCGCAAGCGAATTTGAGCAAGATGCCCTGCGAATCTCCGATCGTCTGTTTGCGGAGCGTGGATGCGCTGTGGTATGTGGAGGTTCTATGATGTATATCGATGCACTCTGCAAAGGCATAGATGACCTGCCAACAGTGCCGGATTCAATTCGTGGCGTGCTTATGGAGGAGTGGAAAGCCAAAGGCGACGAATGGTTGCTTGGCGAGTTACTTCGTCTTGACCCGGAATATTACCACCGGGTAGACCAAAATAATCTGAAGAGGGTGTTCCATGCGGTGGAAATCACTCTCACAGCCGGGAGACCATACAGCAGTCTGCTTACCGGTAAGACGCGCCAACGTGATTTCCGAATAATAAAGGTGGCTTTAGGTGGGGAGCGGCAGCGATTGTTCGATCGTATCAACCGCCGAGTCCTCAATATGGTTGATTCCGGCTTGGAAGAGGAGGCACGGAGCGTTTACCCCCATCGTGAGCTTAATTCGCTCAACACTGTCGGACTAAAGGAGATGTTTGCCTGGTTTGACGGAAAGATGACGAAAGAGGAAGCCATAGCACGCATACAGAAAAATACTCGCGTCTATGCCAAGAAGCAGCTTACATGGCATAAACGCGATGAGTCGTTGGTATGGCTTGACTTTGAAGACCCTCACTGTGAGAATGTAAGAAAGATTTTGGCGTTATCCGGCAGGGAGTAGTCAAAAGAGCGGAGGGCAATTGAAAAACCGTGGTAGTCGGAGAAGAAAAAACACGAGAGGTCGGTAAAGGCGAACTTCAGAGGTTATAACCGATGGTAAACAGCCATTCCTTGTTGTGTCCTCCCTGAAGAGGCTCTTTCCAGGCTTTCTTTCCGCCGGCAAGATAATGGATAAAGAAGGAATAACGACGCTGGAAAGATATGCCCCCACCAATCTTTAGTCCTGCATCGAGCGATGCCGGCTTTGTGCGGTTAACTCTGAGCGGATCAGTAGGGTTGGGTTGTGGCTCAACCACCTGGACCTTATCAGTGGATGTGTCGTAGAAGTAATACTGCACGTATGGTCCTGCTTCGGCTATTGCTCTGAGATTGTCTGCAAGGTTGAGTTTCAGGGAAACGAGGATAGGAATTGTCAGGTTTGCGGAGCGGTCATGGCCGAGCTGCGACAAGTCATCCGCTTCATGGTTTTGGTCATAATAGATGTGGGCATAGGCGTAATTGCTGCTACGGGTTTCAATGAAAAGCCCCGGCTGTAGAGATATGAAATCGCGAATATTGATGTCTACCACACACCCAGCGTCCACTCCGGTGCCCCAGCTGTTGACACTCCATTGATTGAATGCCCCCTTTGGGAAAGTGCGGTTGGAGGCGTTTATGCCCAGGCGCAGTCCGATGTCAAAAAGTTGAGCGGGCTCCTCATTGGAAAAAAAATTCTGTGCAGACGCTGAGGTGGCGAAAGCGACGACTAAAGCATATAAAATAACTCTTAATGATTTCATAAAGATGGTTTGAAATTCAAAAAACAGATATTGGGAGGCATATGCTGAAAAAATGCTTTTCTGCCTCACAGGAAGCCGTTGAGATTCCGAATGGCAAAATTACGTAAAAATATCGGCAATTAAAATTAAATATTTAATTTTGCAGAAGAATTTCGCCTCCGGGTGTGAAGTTGAAAACAATTACTAACCTTAATAAATGAAATGGCACCAGTAAAACCAGTAAATCTGATGACCGGCGCAAAAGATTACATCTTGATAGTGTTTGGTCTTTGTCTCTATGCTTTGGGCTTCACTGCGTTCATTCTGCCTCATGAAATAGTGATCGGTGGCTTGAGCGGTGTGGGTACCCTCGTCTATTTTGGCACTCACGGTCTGATTCCTGTGGCGGTCACCCAGTATGCCTGCAACCTGATTCTTCTGAGCATCGCCTTCAAGATAGTGGGCAAGACATTCGTATTGCGCACCATCTTCGGCGCTACAGTGCTCTCGCTTGCAATCGGCTTGATGGAGGGTTTCTTTATGAGCCTTGAACATCCTATCATCACCGACATATCCATGAGCGGAATATTAGGTGCGATACTTTGTGGCACAGGCGTAGGCATAGTGTTCGTACATAACGGATCATCGGGTGGCACCGACATCGTGGCGGCTATGGTGTCGAAAGTGAGCAATGTGAGCATCGGCAGAACAATGATCTATACCGATATGCTTATCGTGATGTGTTCCATCTTCCTGCCCTTTGACGGTCCGTTTGAAGACAGGCTTGAGGTGAGGGTTCCTCTCATTGTATATGGTCTTGTAGTCACCTTTATCGTCGCTTACATGACAGACCTGATCATCAACACCAACCGTCAAGCCACACAGTTCATTATCTTTTCCTCCAAATGGGAAGAGATTGCCGACCGTGTGAATAAGGAAGCCCAGCGAGGCGTCACTGTGTTAGACGGCTTGGGATGGTATTCCAAACACGAGGTGAAGATACTGATGGTATGGTGTCGAAAGATAGAGAGCGTCACCATCTTCCGTATCGTGAAGAGCATAGATGAGAATGCCTTCATCACCCAAGCCAACGTGAACGGTGTGTATGGAAAGGGCTTCGACACTATGAAGGTGAGGCTGAAGAAAAAGAAAGAGATAGCACATTCATAAAAAGAGATAGCATAAGCATAAAAACGATCCGGACCCTGGTGATCACCACCCGGGCCCGGATCTCGAGTTATGTAAGCCGGAAATTTCTTCAAATTAAGTTCGGAATACCGAAAAACATTCAAAGCTTTTCGTTCATACGCTTGTAGATGAAAGTTTCGCCTCGTGTCATCTTGCCATCTTCAGGAAGATTTACAACCGGAAGATTGATGTGCGAATTTTCAGGCATCCACTCTACCACTTGATCAATCCATTCCTCTATACCCTGACGGGTGGGGTGTGGATTGCTTTTGCTTTGGCGGGGGAGATCGAGGTTAAGACTGCTGAAATAGTTTCCCTCACCCAAATTCTCAGCGAGCCAGTCGTTGAATACCTGTCCTTCGGAATGTCCGGGCCAGCTTGGAGGACCAATCCATAGGAAAGGTGTCTGGCCGAAAGCTGATACGATTGTGTCAAATTCCCCTTTAAAGCGTTCGGGATTGCTCTCAAACATCTCGTTCATACCTAAACTTACGATTATGGCATCGGGGGTCTGTTCTTCTATAATCTCTTGGAGGTTGGGTGTCTCTGCCCATTTTGAGAGAGTAGAGCCGTCCCATACTATGGTTGCCACCTCAAAATCATTCTCATCGCCATAGGCATTGAGCCTTTCTGCCATCCATCCGGTCATTGAGTCGCCGATGAAAAGAACTTTTTTCACCGGCTCAAGTTGAAATCCCGCAGTCTGGGCATTAGCCGGCTCCCCTACAAAGAAGAGCAAGGCCATAACTGCCATAAAGGCAGTCAGCCACTTGTTGCGGGAAATGATATTTCGGGTTTTAGATTGCATAATTTGTTAAATTAAAAACAGTTTGTTGAAGAATTGCATAGATTATGGATAATTGAAATTAAGGGCCATAAACTGAGCTTTCTTGTAATTTAAACAAATTAATAGGAAAAGGGTTTGTTGGGAAGTGGCAATTTTTTCATAAAAGTGATGGCAAAGACGGTGAAAATAGCTAATTTTGTAAAAAATTAAATAGAAATATGGAAAAGAACAAAGATAAAAAGGTTGTGTTGAGTGGTATTCGCTCCACCGGCAACCTCCACCTTGGCAACTATTATGGGGCTTTAAGCAAATTTCTGCGTATGCAGGACGACTATGATTGCCGTTTCTTCATAGCCGACCTCCACGCGCTTACCACCAACCCCGATCCGAAGCAGCTCCACGAGAGCGTGAAAGACATCTTGGCTGAATATCTCGCCGCCGGCCTTGATCCGGAGAAGAATATCCTGTATGTGCAGAGTGATATTCCGGAAATTTCAGAGATGTACCTCCTTATGAATATGCACGTGGGCATCGGTGAGCTTATGCGCACCGCCTCCTTCAAGGATAAGGCGCGTAAGGCTCTCGGCATAACATCTGACAGTGATGAGATAGAGAAGGAGATTATCGGCAACCAGACAAATCAGCGCGTCAACGCCGGATTGCTTACTTATCCTACTCTTATGGCGGTAGACATCCTTATCCACCATGCCGACTATGTGCCCGTGGGTAAAGACCAGGAGCAGCACCTTGAGCTTACACGCCGCTTCGCACGCCGCTTCAATGCCTTCTATAAGACCGACTACTTCGGTGAGCCTGTCAACTTCAACTTCGGAGGTGAGGCGATAAAGGTGCCGGGTCTTGATGGATCTGGCAAGATGGGTAAGAGCGAGGGCAACTGCATCTATCTTATAGATGATGCCAAGACGCTTCGCAAGAAGGTGATGCGTGCCGTCACCGACGAAGGTCCCAAGGAACCGAATTCGCCCGTGAGCCAGCCGGTACAGAACCTCTTTATGCTACTTGACCTTGTGTCAGGCAAGGAAGTTGCCGACCACTACCGGCAGGCGTATGCCGATTGCTCTATCCGCTACGGCGATATGAAGAAGCAGCTTGCAGAGGATATGCTTAAGGTCACGCTCCCTATACGTGAGCGCATACTCGATATCCGCAGCAACGACGAGTATCTCTCGAAAGTTGTGAAGAGCGGTGCTGAGAGGGCACGTGCCTATGCTGCCGATACTTTGAAAGATGTAAGGGAAATAATGGGTATCCGCAAGATCTGATGGTACTCAACTGGATTTGGATTGCGTTCTTTGCAATCGCATTCTTGATGGCCGCCGGACGCACGATAGCATCCGGCGACCTTTCAATATGGAGCGACATAATGAACAGCTCCTTTTCGCAGGCATCTTTTGCTTTTGAGATTTCATTGGGACTTACCGGTGTGCTCACTCTCTGGATGGGTATTATGAAGATAGGGGAACGTGGGGGAGTGATAGAGTTTTTCGGACGTCTCATAAGTCCGTTTTTCTCACGTCTTTTCCCCGGCATACCCAAAGGCCATCCCGCTATGGGTGCCATTTTTATGAATATCTCCGCTAATATGCTTGGTCTTGACAATGCCGCTACCCCTATGGGACTCCGGGCTATGCAGGAGATGCAGAGTCTCAACGAGAAGAAGGACACCGCCACCGACGCGATGATTATGTTTCTTGTGCTCAACTCGTCGGGTCTTTGCCTTATCCCTGTGAGCATAATGATGTATAGGGCACAGGGGGGTGCGGCAAATCCTACGGATATATTTCTCCCCATACTTATTGCCACTGCCATAGCTACGCTTGTCGGTCTAATAGCCCTCTGCATAAAGCAGCGCATACGAATGGACAGTGTGATATGTAGCTGGCTTTTGGGCATAGCTGGGGTGGTGGCGCTCGTGGTGTGGTATTTCTCTACTCTCTCTGCCCAGAAGATGGAGGCTTATTCCACCTTTATCGCGAATTTTGTACTGTTCAGTGTGATCATCTCCTTTATAATAGCCGGGGTCAGGAAGCATATCAACGTCTACGACACCTTCATAGAGGGTGCGAAGGAGGGTTTCAAGACGGCGGTGATGATCATACCTTACCTTGTGGCGATACTCGTGGCGATAGGTATGTTCCGTGCCTCAGGTGCTCTGGACTTTTTCACACAGTGGGTTGAGAGCGGAGTCAACGCTTTGGGTTTCGATTCGCAGTGGGTCGGAGCGCTCCCTACAATGCTGATGAAGCCGTTGAGCGGTAGTGGTTCGTGCGCTATGATGCTCGATGTTATGAAAGAGAATGGGGCGGATGCCTTTGTGAGCCGTGTGGCGGCTGCCGTAAGAGGCTCCACAGACACTACTTTCTATATACTCGCTGTCTATTTCGGTAGTGTCGGGGTAATGAAAACCCGCTATGCCGCCGGCTACGCTTTGCTTGCCGATCTCACGGGAGCAGTGGCAGCAGTGGTGGTGGCTTATTTCTTCTGGGGGTAACTCTGAAGGAGCGTGGAGAGCTTTACTTAGTCTAAATTAAAAATTTTTTTAAAAAAAATTGAAAAAATGTTGTGGGTATAAAATTAAATCAGTAATTTAGCGGTGTGGAAGTCCTTTTGGCAGTTAGGGGATTTCCGGTATGCTAAATGGATAAATAGTGTAAATGTCCGGAGATGTCCGGGCAGACGAAGATATAAGAATACTTTTTAAACATTCGTTGACTATTTAAACAACTATTTAGACCTACATCGTGAATTATTTCTGCGTCGGCGTCCGCGAAGGTCTCCGACGCCATTTTTTAACCAATAACCTGATATCTATGACAATCAACCAGACAACCAACGGTTTGCGCCGTCACGAGAGGGTGGATGTGGCAGATGTGCTGCGGGGTTTCGCGGTGATGGCAATCATACTGCTCCATTCCATCGAACACTTCAATTTCTATTCCTTCCCCGAC
>CAMWIF010000142.1 GCA_947174225.1 uncultured Porphyromonadaceae bacterium
CGTCGGCAGCGTCAGATGTTTATAAGAGCAAGCCAATGGAAGAAGGGCGATAAGGTAGAGCTTACTCTCCCGATGGACGTTAAGCGCGTGAAAGCCAACGACAATGTGGCTGACGACAAGGGCAAACTCGCCATCCAGCGCGGTCCCGTGATGTTCTGCCTTGAGGGTCAGGACCAGAAAGACAGCCTCGTGTTTGACAAGTATCTCCCCGACGGCGTGAAATTTGCCGAGAACTATGACGGCAATCTCCTCAACGGCGTTATGACCCTTAAAGCCACCGGCAAGCAGGTGCTCCCCGACGGCAGCGAAGTTGATGCCGAGCTTATGGCGATACCTTATTGCACTTGGAACAACCGTGGTGCCGACCAGATGGCAGTGTGGATTCCCGAAAGCAAGGACTATGCCGTGGCTAAGCCTGAGCCTACCCTCGCAAGCGCAGCTATGATGTATAGCGAACCCACTCAGCAGACTGCCGACCGCCCGGCAGCCACTTCCAACCTCAACTGGGGCTGGGGCTACAACGACCGCTGGGAGCCTAAGTCGAGCGCCGACACATCCAAGCCTTACCATTACTGGTGGCTCCGTCAGGGCACTACCGAAAACGTATGCTACCGCTTCAACGAGCCTAAGGAGGTGAGCAACGTCGATATCTATTGGCTTGCATTCGACCACTATGACGGTGATTATGAAGTGCCTGAGAGCTGGGAACTCTATTACCGCACAGCCGACAACCGCTGGGCACCCGTGAAGGCAAAGGGTGAATACGGTGTGGAGAAAGACAAATACAACCACCTGGAGTTTGAGCCTGTCACCACCACCGACCTCAAGGTATCAGCCAAGCTACGCGACGGCAAGAGCGGCGGCGTAATCGAGTGGAAAGTATCCTGAAAAAGTAAACCTAACAATAAACTAAATATTAACAACCTTATCATCTTATGAAACCGCGAACAATTACACCGATTTTCAGCAAGAGTTTGCTGAGATTAGCGGCTTTGGCATGCCTCGGATGCACCATCGGCATCCCGGCTGCTTATGCGGAGCCTCTGCCTTTGGCAGCGCCTCAGGCAGAAACCGGTACGGTCACCGGTGTCGTAGTCGATTCCGAGGGTGAACCTCTGATCGGCGCGACAGTGCTCGTGAAAGGCACCTCAACAGGTGCCGCCACCGATATAGACGGTAAATTCACACTCGCCGCTCCCATAGGCAGCGAGTTGCAGATCAGCTACATCGGTTATCAATCTAAGACCATCAAAGTAGAAAGAGGAAAACTCAATCTCGGCAATGTCGTGCTTGCCTCCGACTCACAGCTTCTCGATGATGTAGTGGTGATCGGTTACGGTACACAGAAGAAGGGTGATGTTACATCGGCTGTGGCTTCTGTTAAGGCTGAAGACTTTACCCAAGGTGCTGTAGGCGATGCTGCCGAACTTGTGAAAGGTAAAATTGCCGGTCTTACCATCTCCAAAGGTTCAGGTGACCCGAATGCAGAGTCAACAATCCGTCTGCGTGGCTTGATCTCATTGGAGAACGGCTCAACTCCACTTGTACTCATCGACGGTATAGAGGGTGGTCTCGGTACAGTTCCTCCCGAGAATATCGAGAGTATCGACGTACTTAAGGATGCATCGGCAGCCGCTATCTATGGTACACGCGGTGCGAATGGTGTTATCCTTATCACCACCAAAAATGGTTCACGCGAGAGCAAGACAACTGCTTCCTACAGCGGCTATGCTTCATGGGCAAACCTTGCGAAGAAGCATAAATTCATGACCCCCGACCAGATCCGTCAGGGTCTCACCAACTACTCCGACCGTGGTTATGACACAGATTGGCTTGATGCCATCACCCGCACAGCCTTTACACAGAACCACGATTTCCAGATCAGCGGCGGTAATTCCAAGACCTCATATTCAGGCAACTTCTCTTACCGTAAGGCAGAAGGTGTAATTCTCACCACCTTCAATGAAGAGATGAAGATGAATTTCGACATTTCACACTGGTTCTTCAATGACATATTGAAAGCTCACCTGAATCTTGTAAAGGGTATCCATAAAGATGGTGCATTGAATGCAGGTACAGAGATTTACCGTCAAGCTATCATGCGTAACCCGACAGAGCCGATATATGACACCGACGGGCGAGCATACGAAAATTTCGGTATCACCTATTATTATAATCCGGTAGGTTTGATCGAGGAATTTGAGGGTGAATACAAATCAGAATGGACTCGTATGAGCGGTGATCTTACAGTTGAACCCATAAAGGGATGGCAGACAAAATTGTTGCTTTCTACCAACCGCTCGAACGCCCATAATGCCTATTTCCGCACCTCTGACTATCAGAGTCACCGCACAGACGGTAAGACAGGTGATGCCGGTCACAATTACGACTACTCTCAGTCAAACCTGATTGAGGTTACCTCCAACTACCGCAACACCTTCAACGGTGTTCACCGTTTTGATGCCCTTGTAGGTTATAGCTGGCAGGAGAATATGTATGAGGGTTTCAGTGCGTGGAACGCCGACTTCAACAACGACTTCTTTAAGTATAATAACCTCGGTATCGGTCAGGAACTAAAGGAGGGTAAGGCTTCTATGAGCAGCTACAAGAACGATAACAAACTTATAGGTTTCTTCGGTCGTGTTAGCTACGGTTACGACAACCGCTACAATATCCTTGCCTCTATACGCCGAGAGGGTTCCTCAAAATTCGGTAAGAACAATAAGTGGGGTAATTTTCCATCCGTATCAGCCGGCTGGAATATTATGAACGAGGATTTTTGGCATAATCTTCCTGTGGCTGCATGGTGGACACAGTTCAAGCTCCGTGCCGGTTATGGTGTTACCGGTGTTATACCCGGGTCTTCCTATCTTTCTCTTACACAGTATAAGTATGATGGCTATTTCTACAAAGATGGCAAATGGGTACAGGGCCTTCTGGTTGATTCTAACCCTAACCCCGATTTGAAATGGGAAACCTCACATGAGGTGAATGTCGGTCTTGACTGGGATATGTTTGACAGCCGCTTCGGAGGTAGCATTGATTTCTACAATAAGGAGACACGCGATATGCTCTTCAATTATACTGTACCCGTTCCACCGAACCTTGTTACCACCACATTGGCAAACGTAGGCAAGATGCGTAACACCGGTATCGAGCTTCTTCTCCGTGGTGTGCCTGTGCGCAATAAAGATTTCGAATGGAACACCACATTGACACTTTCGCATAACTCCAATAAACTGGTTTCACTTTCAAATGATCTGTATCAGACAGAAAGTACAATAGATGTAGCAGGACTTGGTGAACCGATTTCTCAGTCTACACAGCGTTGGGAAGTAGGACAGTCACTTGGTCGCTGGTTTGGTCTGAAATCTGTAGGTGTAAGTGAAAACGGTCGTTGGTTGGTTGAGCATCCTGAGACAGGTGAAGTGAAAGAACTTACAGATGATATGCTCCCCGACACGAGTTGGCGTCATCACCTTGGCGATGCTTTCCCGAAACTCTATTTAGGTTGGAACAATACTTTCCGCTACAAAGGGTTTGACCTCTCAATGCAGTTTACCGGTCAGTTCTTCTTCAAGATATTGAACGAGGCACGTGCATATTACGAGAATAATTCTGTAAACTACAACCGTCTGCAGTCGGTGCTCAACGCTCCTTACGGTGACCGTGTATTGGCAGGTAACCAGAAGCAGACTTTCGTAAGCTATTATCTTGAAAATGGTGACTTCCTGAAGATGACCAACCTCACTTTAGGTTACAATGTGCCTTTGAAAGAGAATAAGTTTATAAATGGCATACGCATCTATTTCTCAGCCGAGAATCTCTTCACCATTACCAAGTATTCAGGTCTTGATCCCGAGCTTTCAAACGGTTCAGTCTGGGCACCGGGTGTCGAATGGCGTGACAACTATCCCACAACTCGTTCATATACAGTGGGCCTGAACCTTACATTCTAATCTTACATTTCTTGAACAATCATGAAATCAATAAAAGCATTAATATATTCCACTCTCGGATCTGCCGCCCTATGTGGTGGATTTACCGCCTGCACTGATCTTGAGGAACATCCTTATAATGTGGTAGTTGCTGAGGGCCACGAGTTTAACGAGTCGGAACGCGCCTCCCTTTTCATGCCGGTGTATAGCTCACTCCGTGACTTTATCTGGGGTTGGTTCGGTTTCACAGACCTTGCTGATATGGCATCCGACCTTTGGTGTGTGCCTTACCGTATCGGTATCGGTTGGGGAGACCTCTATGTGCCAACCCATACACATCAATTCCATAGCGAAATCGGTTTCTTCGAGACTGCGTGGACGAGAGCATACGCAGGTGTGAATGCCTGCAACAAGCTTCTCAATGACGAGGCAATAGCTGCAGATGAGGCCGCTGCTGCTGAGCTTCGCGGCTACCGTGCTCTTTATTACTATTTCCTTTTCGATCTTTTCCGTAATATTCCGCTTGACAAAGGAGATTCTCAGGATGCAGGATGGCTTCCGCAACAGGTAGCTCCTCAGGAGATGTTTGATTTTATCGTATCAGAGCTTAAGGAGGTAGAGGGAGCTTTCGGTGAAATGAGAGAGTTGGGTCGTATGAACAACGCCACTATCAACATGCTCCTTGCCAAGATGTATCTTAACCATAACGCATGGTTTAATGATGACACCGACGATTCATGGTATAAAATGTGTATCGATGAGCTGAACAAAATCATGGATATGGGCTATGCCTTAGCTCCTAATTACAAGGATAATTTCCGTGAAAGTATCAGAACCTCACCTGAGGTTATTTTCGGTATACCTTATGAAGATAAATATGCCGGTGGTAACTACTATGCAAACCTTTGGATGTGTAATGCCGGACGTGCCACTTGGGGATTCAACGGTTGGGCAACCTCCGGTGGCGGTGCTCTTCCTCAATTTATCGAAACTTATGATGTAGACGATCAGCGTTATGCTGACTGCTGGATAAGCGGCCCTCAGTTTGATAAGGATGGTCAGCCTATCTATATCGACGGTGTGCAGCTCAACTATACTCACGAGATGCGTTCAATTGACAATCCCGGTTGCTATGAGCAGGAGGGTGAACGCCTTGTGAAGTATGAGATTTTGGGTGGCGACAAGGGTTCAGGTTGTGATGATCAGGTTATCTTCCGTTATGCCGACGTGCTCCTTATGAAGGCTGAGTGTTTGCTTCGCATCAACGGTTCCTACAACGGAGAGGGTGAGGCTGTGGCTGCTGATCTCGTGACTCAGGTTCGTCAGCGTAACTTCAGCCGTAATCCGGCAAAGGCTATACGTACCGTTGCACAACTTCGTGGCGGTAGTTGCTATGATTATGGTCATCGCGAGAATCAAGCTGAGATGGATCAGGCAGACAATTGGATTATCACTCATGAAGGTGGTGCAGACGTTATTATGGGCGGTCTGCTTGATGAACTTGCATGGGAATTTGTGGCAGAGGGTCACCGTCGTCAGGATCTTATCCGCTTTATGATGACCAATGGTTGCAGTGTATGGAACGGTAAGTCATGGTTCTGCAAGGATGCTCTTACAGATCCATCAGACCGTCATGCAGATATCTTCCCGATTGCCAAGACAATTCTTGACGGTAACCCAAATCTTCATCAGAACCCCGGCTATGCCGAATAAAAAGCTGAATAATTCATCAGAAAAAACTGAAAAAAATGAAAAAGCTATATATTTATGCGTTGGCTGCCGTGTTAGGGTTTGCCGGGGTAAGCTGTAACAGCGATGAACCGGCTGACGCCACCAGTAAACATGAGTATGCTAAAGATGAGTCACCTTATCTGCGCACCAATACTGCTGCTACTGCTACAGCATATAGAGTCTTTAATGTCTCTACAATAGATGAACCTCAATATATCAACTTGAAAGATTATGCTTCATATTTCCATAAAAATTTGGATATGACAGTTGATGAGGTCATGACTGCATTCGGAAATGGTGAGGTGGTCATGTATAACATCAACACTTCCCGTCAACGTTGGGATCTTACTAATCCTAACAATGGAGAGTATGGTTGGTATTATACTATCGGTGGACAAGTAGCTACCGGAGATGATGCGGCTGCGTTTTCGTCTGAATTTGATCGCGAAAATAAACGAATAGTACTCCATGCTGTAAATGGACCCGGTGCGGGTACTGTAACAAATCTTGACTTAGGATTTGCAAAAGTGAATGGCAAGGATTTTGATGACTATGTTCGATTCACAATTCAGCTTGAGGTGAAAGATCCTTCAATTGTTGAGGTATCCGGTATTGTTCCAGCAGGTGACTGGGCAGGTTGGGGTCTTGAATTCGCATCGGTTGATGCTGAATTGCAAGCCGCTTTAGGTCTTACTGCCAAGGAATTTATGGCTCTTTGGCAACAGTGTGAACCGGAATATCAATGGGATAACCGTAATGATGATCCAATTCAGGTTTATCTGCTTAAGAACGGTGAAAGAGTATTGGATGAAAATGGTATGCGTCCGAAGTCTACAACCAATTATATGGGTTGGTGGCTTGATAAGGATCAGAACATTGTTCCTTATGGTGATAGCAGCTATATCTATCTTGAAGGATCTGAAACATCATATAATTTCGGTCGTCATCCGAATGTGCCGTCAGGAGAAACAGCAGTAATACTTGTTGATTTTGCCCTTACAGAAGATCTGAACAAGCATATTACATTCCGAGTTTCGTTAACTTTTGAATAATAAAACTATAGTGGGTCATAGCGTTGACTATGACCCACGTAAAAGACCTTAAAATGAAAACGACTTCAAAATATAATAAATGGCTGTTTGGGGCAGGTCTTTTCTTAGCCGTTACGACAATCACGTCTTGCGACAAGGAGGAGAT
>CAMWIF010000143.1 GCA_947174225.1 uncultured Porphyromonadaceae bacterium
CATAGTCAGGCGGCGGGTCCACCGGCATCCTTGAAATACCTTGATGGCCATTTCGATAATGATCCGGACGCTGCGTTGACAGTGGTTATGGGTAAGCCGTTGAAAGAATATAACCTTGACGAGTACCGTGGGCTGACCCTTAAATATACTCCGGAAAAGGCACAGGGGATTGAAGAGAGTGTGGTGAAAGATTCACAGAGTGCGGTGGATAAGGAGATGTCGTATAGAAAAGGGAAACTCTACTATGCTTTTCTAACACTTCCTATCACGCACGACGGTAAAAACCGCTATCTGTTTTATCTAAATCAGACTCTTGCAAAGGGTGATAAGGTGATACTTATATATATGTGTGGCAAGGCGTCGACCGACAAGATAAGGAAGCTGATAAAAAAGTAAAAGCTTCAATGTGGGATAAGATTCAGTAGGGAGAACGATAAATGTGTAAATTAAGAATCTAAACTAAACATATTGCTTGATAATGAAAAGAAAGATTTCAATAGTAATGACACTGCTGACAGCGTGGCTTGCAGGTGTGGCTGCCGAGTCGGCTGACACTGTTACCTATCTTCCACATCCCGAATGGGTAGAGGTAAAGACGTATGGTGATTCCATTCATGTGAAGGCTAAAGGTAAGGAACACGGCGCGAATTATGATTACTCATATGACTATGCTCTGTCGGGGAGCGCGGACAATGACTGGGAAGTGAATTTGCCATTCTTTAAGACTCATTATGAGAGGGCTAAGAAACGTCGGGGCGGCTGTTGGCTGAGTGTCGATTGGTTTGATAATTTCTATGTCGGCGGTGTCATAGGTCTCGACAAGCCTGAGGGAATGCGTGGAGGTTGGGAGATAGGTGTAGACAATCTCGTGGGTCTGTTCTGGCACGCTGGTCGCAAGGGTCCCGTCTTCTCCCTCGGTGCCGGATTAGGCTATCGTTCCACCAACTTCGGCAATGGTATGATGCTTGATCAGATAGGCAAGACGCTTGTGATTGTCCCTATAAATGATGAGATAGCCTCCGCCTCGTCAAGGCTTCATCTGTTTCGGTTGACAGTGCCATTTATGATAACGCAACGCATGGGATGCGGTATGGCAATTCGTTTGGGAGCTATTCTTAATCTGAACACCTATACGAGTGCCACGACAAAGATTAAGTCGGGACGTAAAACTACCAAGCAGAGTTTCCACTCTCTTGAGCAGAGGTTTGCCACACCTGATTTCCTCGGGTCATTGGTAATATGTGATAATTGCGGAGTGTATGTGCGTTGGTCGCCCGTGTCATTGTTCAGCAGCGAATGGGGACCCAAGGTAAAGACTATTTCCGTAGGCGTTAATTTTGTGCTTTGACCATTGAGTGTATTTTAACCGCTGAGTGTATTATTTTTAGTTTTTATAATGTCTTTGTCTAAGAGTGAAATATGAAAATCCTTATATCTATATTAGTTGTTTTGTTGGGCGCATCTTGTTGCTATGGAAGTGAGTTCAGAGATACCGTAGGCACATACTATCAGGAGCCGCAGGCGTTGATAATATCAGAGAGTCCGGATGAGGTAAGTGTGGAGGTAATTGATAACGAAGGTTTCCGGAGAGGCTTCTCTTATCCGGCAGGGGGTAATAAACTGGTTAAAAGTTCCCGTGGATATAATCGGTTTCGGGCTGACTGTTGCGGAGATTGGGATGTGACCACCAACGGACTTTATTTCGGTTTTATCTGCACACCGGGCACCGCCTCCTCTCTTTCACCGGATATGGGTAAATCATTGGAGATAGGTTGGCTTAATATATTAGGTATTGAACGCCGTTTGGGAATGGACTGGCGTATGTCGCTTGGTGTCGGCATTGATTGGCGAAATTACCGCTCCACACAGGGATTGGTCTATGAGAGTGAGAACGGACACGTGGAGGTATCAGATAATCCGATGGGGGGATATCGGTTCTCAAGGATCAAGATCTTCAGTGTGCAATTCCCTTTGCTGTGGACAAAGACCTTCAAGCGCAGAAACGGACTGAAACCGGGTTTGGGCTTCGGTGCGATATTCAATTGCAATGCTCACGGCTCCGTTAAGGCTTCCTGGAAAGATGAAGTGGGCAAAAACAGGAGCGTCAGCAGTGATAACATCGGTCAGAGGATGTTTACGATTGACCTATACGGACAGCTTCGTCTCGGTGATGTCGGGGTATATGTCAGATATTCACCGTATAAGATCCTTACCCGTACACAATTACTTGATTACCGTCCGCTGTCAGTAGGAGTGTCGTTGTTCTACTGATGTTATGGATCTCTGTTTCCTTGATTGAGCAATCGGGATGGATTTAGGAATTGTGAGGGCGGAGTTGCCAGAAAGCGACGGCTGATGCAGCTGCGACATTTAGCGAGTCTACGCCGTGTGCCATGGGAATACGTGCTACATAGTCGCATGAAGAGATGACACCGTCGCTGAGTCCGTCACCCTCTGTGCCGAGCACGATTGCCAATCGCTCTTCTGTTCCCAAAATAGGATCATCGATGGGCACTGAATTATCGCTCAACGCCATAGCTACTGTCTTGAATCCGTAATTGTGGAGTGAGATAAGGGGTTCGTGAATCCAGGTCCAAGGCACTTGAAATATCGTGCCCATTGATACTCTGACTGCGCGTCGGTTGAGCGGGTCGCAGGAGGTAGGGGTGAGGAGAATGCCGTCTATGCCTAAGGCGGCAGCTGAGCGGAATATTGCACCGATATTGGTGGTATCGACCACACCGTCTATTACGGCTATGCGTCGTGCATTAACACATATTTCTGCAACCGACGGTAAGGGTCGGCGTTTCATAGCGCATAGCACACCGCGAGTAAGTTTGTAGCCTGTAAGAGAGGTGAGAAGTTCACGCGAGCCGGTGAATACGTCTATTTTGGGAAATGCCTCTATAATGAAGGAGGCATCTCCTGAAATATGGCGTTCCTCACATAGCATTGAGAGGGGACGGTATCCGGCGTTCATAGCCACACGTATCACCTTCGGACTCTCAGCTATGAAGATGCCGTTTTCTTCATCGAGACGATTACGCAACTGTGCCTCCGTAAGCGTAGTGTAAAGCTTCAGAGCCGGGTTGTCAAGTGAAGTCAAATGAATTATCGACATAATTATGTACGGATAAAGAACCCTAAAAACTATTTCGTAGCGTTAGTATTAACCCTAATCATGGATTTGCGTAGGAGAGGATAGCGGCTTCTAACGCCGGGGTTGGGGAAATGAATCCGGCTTTGTATCTGTATAGTTCTTCTGCCGGATAGCCGATTTTTTCAGCGAAGGAGCGGATATTGAGGTTTAGATGGGTCAAGAGGAAACGCTGTCCAGGTGATGGATCGGCATCGGGATAGAGAAAACTTTCGAAACTGATGTCTTCATCAAGATCTTTCCAGTGAAAGCCACTGTAACCTATTTTGTATTTTTCTCTTGAATCTGCAGAGGCTTTGTATAGGCGTGGATACCATAGCAAGGACTGACGAAGGATTTTCCCGTCTTCTGTCTGTGCGTATATCCATTCTCCCTCAAACCATATCTTATTTATTGTCACCATAGAAATGCTCCTTCCATCTTTTTAAGATTATATCCTTATTATCTTCAATCACACGTTTGATGCGTTTCATATCATTTGTTTTGATATTGACTCTTTCCCGTATGATGAAAGTATCGTTGTTTTCATCATAATCGAAAATTGCTTTTCCACCGCATCCCTCCACATGCACATGAACAGGTTCATGCTCTCTGCTATAGAAGAAAAAAGTGAAGCCAAAGAATCTGAAAAGTTCGGGCATATTGTGAGTATTTATAGTGGGGTAAAGTTACGATTTATTTTTCATTATACCAACTTTATTGTAGGTTTAATTTGTTAAAATCCCGGTTATTTAAGTTTGGAGGAGATGGGTAGGGGGTAAGGAGTGTATAATGAAAAATAGCATCGGAGCTTTACTCCCATATTAGGAATAAGGCTCCGATGCTATTTTAGGGTTTAGGGGAGAGGTTAGTCTTTGGCGAGGATGAGGGCGGAGTAGGGGGCGAGGGTGATCTTGCCACCTTTGCTGGTGCCGAGGTCGCCGGCAGGGGATATCTTACCGTCTTTTGCCACTATCTTCCATTTGCCTTTGGGTACGGTGACTGTCTGCTCGTGACTCGCGCCGTTGAAGACTACTTTTATCTCTTCCCATGGATCGCCGTTGGCGTGGTTCTTGAGTGAGTAGGAGATTAGGTTGGGAGTCTTTGAGGAATCGATGTTGTCGAATTTCAGATTCTTGGCGATGTCCTCAGCGGTGGTCATACGGAAGGCGGGGTGACTCTTGCGAAGCTCTACGAGTCCTTTATAGTAGTCGAACTGGTCACGGTATTTTGCCTTGTTGTTCCAGTCGATGGCGTTGATGGAGTCAGGGCTCTTGTAGGAGTTATGTACGCCCTGCTTGTCGCGGAACACCTCTTCACCGGCAAACATAAAGGGTGTACCTTGTGAAGTGAACACGATGGTCTGCGCCAACTTGGCAGCGTCAAGCATATTCTGTTCGGGTTCACCTTCCATCGACTTGCGGAGCTTGTCGGTGAGTGTGAGGTCGTCGTGGCAAGAAACGTAGTTGACCACCATCTCAGGTGACTGTGCATAGGGGAACTTGGAATTATTGCCCTTTGTGTAGTCAATCTGGGGATGGGCAGTGGCAGCCACGATGCCAATCTTCACGGTCTCCTCATTGCCGGGCTTGCCTGTGGCGAAACCACGGTCAGCGGCGTTGGTGTAGTGTCCCTTCACAGCGTCGCGGAGGTCGTCGGAGAACACGGCGATGTCAGTCATCTTGCTTACATTCTCTTTGAGAGCGCGGCGATCGACAGCCAACGGTGAATCACCGGCAGTCCAACCCTCACCATATACGAATATTGAGGGATTGATCTTCTTAAGCTCGGCTGCCACCTCATTCATAGTGTCGATGTCGTGGATAGCCATAAGGTCAAAACGGAAACCGTCGATATGGTATTCATCAGCCCAATACTTGGTGGAGTTGATGATATAGTCGCGCATCTGCTGGAGATCGGAAGCTGTCTCGTTGCCGCAACCGGAAGCGTCAGCGTAGCGTCCGTCGTCCCAATGACGGTGGTAGTAGCCGGGAGCGGTAAGTTCGAAATTAGAGTCGTCGTTCTGAGCGGTGTGGTTATACACCACGTCCATAATCACGCCGATTCCGGCATCGTGGAGAGCCTTTATCATCTCCTTCATCTCCTTCACACGCACTGCGGGATCGGAGGGATTGGTGGAATAGGAACCTTCCGGAGCATTGTAGTTGAGCGGGTCATAACCCCAGTTGTAGGTGTTGTTCTGGAGATTCATCTCATCCACGGAATTGTAGTCGTAAGAGGGGAGGATATGAACGTGAGTTATGCCGAGTTCCTTGAGATGGTCAATGCCGGTCTTGTCACCGAGGGGTGTGACGGTACCCTCCTCAGTCAAGGCAAGGAATTTACCCTTGTTGGCAATGCCGGAAGAGGGATCCATCGACATATCGCGGTGGTGCATCTCGTAGACAATCACATCGCTGAAATTCTTCACTTCGGGTCCTTTGTCGGTAGCCCAGCCTTCGGGGTTAGTGGTGGCGAAGTCGATTATGGCGGCACGGCTGCCGTTGACGCCTACTGCCTTTGCCCACACACCGGGAGTCTCTTGTTTCCACTGTCCGTCCCATTTAATCTGGAAAGTGTAGAACTTCCCATAGAGCTTCTGTGGCACAGAGGCTGTCCATGTGCCTGTGGCGGCATCGAATTTCATCGGAAGTGTCTCGTAGGGAGCACCGGTGTGGCCGTTGTCGTAGAGGTTTACGCGGGCATCCTGAGCCTTGGGACTCCAAAGGCGGAAGTGGGTGCCGGAGTTGTCAACGGTCAATTCGAGGTCGTCACCGTTGTAGGTGGGGTAGCTTACAAACTGCGAGTCATAGGTGCTCTGTGCCGCTACAGGAAGAGCTGAGAATGTCACAGCACCTGTAGCCATGATGGCGGCGGTCATAAATGTTGAGAAAAATTTGGGTTTCATGCTAAGAATTTACATGTAAGAATTTAGAATTTTCAGGTATGGTTATGTGTTGGGAGAAGAGAGTCTTTTATTGTTATAACAATTAAAAGAGGTAAATTATTTAGCGTTTTTGAGTTTGGAGGGTGATTATTTGGAAATTTTTTTGTAACTTTGCAGCGCTTTTCGCGAAAGGTAGGTCTCAGTAAGGGAGAGCTTGGAGACCGAAAGCTTTTCAATCAAAAGTATTTTTAATATAATTTTCAACTTTTTAACTCTCAAACAAAATGCATCTTTCAACAGAGGAGAAGCAGGCCATCTTCGAGAAATATGGTCAGGGCAAGAACGATACAGGCAGCCCCGAAAGCCAGATCGCACTTTTCTCAGTACGTATCAAACACCTTACTGAGCACCTTAAGAACAACCACAAGGACCACGCTACAGCACGCGCTCTTAAGATGCTCGTAGGTCAGCGTCGTTCACTTCTCGATTATCTGGTTCGCAAGGACATTAACCGTTACCGTGCCATCATCGCTAAGAAGGAACTCGGTATACGTAAGTAATTCCGTCATTCTCGGTAAATTAGTTAAGGTATAAGTCAAAAAACAATCCCCGGCAGTCGTCACGGCAGTCGGGGATTGTCAGCTTTCGGACCGCTCTTCCACGGGTCCGAGATAGCTTAGGAGAAAGGAAGAGCAGGGCAAGCCCATAGGAATCAGGACCTGTAAAAAAATAAGGCGACCTACTCGAGGTCGCCTACGTTGTTCTTGATAATAGCGGTGGAGAAGAAACTTGGTTCCGTGTTTCGTCGGGCATTTATTGCGTTCAATCTACAGA
>CAMWIF010000144.1 GCA_947174225.1 uncultured Porphyromonadaceae bacterium
CTATCGGGGTGCTGCAAAATGGCCCACTCCCTTTAATTAATTGGATGCTATGGATCATTATTGCCAGTCATATACCCGCACTGATCCTACCTCTGCCGCAAGCGGTTTGCCTTTGGTGACTGTTTTCGACCCTACGGGTGACTATAGCAAATATCCCGGTCGCTCTACCCTTGAGGAGACCTATGCTCTCATTGAGTCAGATCTCAAAGATGCCTATGATGACCTCTCCACTTATGAGAAATCTCTCAGTACAGAGGCTCTGACAGCAGCTACCGCGCCCAATGCCGCATATCTTAATACATATGTTGTGCTTGCTTTTCAGGCAAGAATGGCTCTCCTGAAGGGAGACTATCAGACTGCTGTCGATAAGGCAGAGGCTGTGATAGGCAATACTCAGTATTCGTTGGCTACACGTAATACTTATGGTACGCTCTGGACAGATGACCGTGGTCCCGAACTCCTCTTTGTGCCTTATGGCAATGCCGCCCAGGCTGATTATGTCCCCACTACCGGTAGTGCATGGCTCAGTGCCAAGGAAGAGAATGCTGATTATGTGGCATCTGCAAATGCTTTGGCTATGTATGATGCCGATAATGATGTTCGTTATGAGTGGTTTTTCGCCGATCGCGAGCTGAGTGTCGAGGGTAGTTATGCATGGGCTCCGGCATTTGTGAAATTCCCGGGTAACGGTGCCTTTAACCTGAGTGGTACCAACGAGCTTCGTAATCTTCCGAAGCCTTTCCGTCTTAGCGAAACCTATCTTATCCTTGCAGAGGCTGCTGCGGAGTTGGGTGAGACCGCCAAGGCTAATGATGCTCTTAACCATATTCGCACCAACCGTATAAAGGGGTATAAGACACAGTCTTATCAGGGTCGTGAACTTATTGAGGAGATTCGCACGGAGCGTACTCGTGAGCTTATCGGCGAAGGTTTCCGCATCAGCGACCTGCGTCGTTGGAATTTGGGCTTCTCACGCTCTATCGACTATGACACAGATTATGAGGAGACCGTGTCTATTCTTGTGCCCGCAGGTTGCAATGTCTCATATGCTCCCGGCGACCGTCGATTCGTATGGCCTATCCCAAAGAGTGAGATGGAGGCTAACCCCCAGCTTGAAGGTCAGCAGAATCCGGGTTATTAATTAAGATATATAATAACTGAAAAAGAGAAATCGAAATGAAATATATAAAGATTTTCGCTTTGGCGGTAGGAATGTTCTCTATGGTGGCTTGTAGCGACGATAAGAAAGATCATAACACAGCCGCAGAGGTGGAGGTAGAGATGGGTGAGAGCCAGGTGATCACAAGAGAGAACCGTGGCATCTTTAATGTCCCTGTTAATCTGACCGGAAAAGCAAACGGTACTGTGACGGTCACCATTGATGTCGAGGCAACGGGTAGCGACCCTGCGCAGGAGGCTCAATTAGCCAATGGCAATAGGGTAGGTAATTATATCATTACCTCAAAGACCCTCAACATACCTGAGGGTGTGACATCTGTAAATGTGCAGATAAATGCCATCGATGATGATGAGGTTAATGAAGACAGAACCTTCAAGATAGTCATTGTCAAGGCTGAGGGTGCTTCTATTGACAAGAGCAAGGATTCTACTTTGGTGACCATCAAGGATGACGACAGATTCCCTTATGAGAAGTTGCAGGGTGAATGGACTTTGAGTTGGAAAGATCTTAATTCCGGTGAGGATGTTTCCTATCCTGTCACACTTGAAGGTTACACGGAGGATAAGGTCAACTATAATAAGGTGCTTATGCTTCAGGGTCTCTTCTCCTCTATATTCAAGGATGAGGAATCTGTGTTGAATCTTAAATACTTCTTCGATGAGGCAACTGAAGAATGTTATCTGGAACTTGACTATGCCCAGGCAATGGGTCAGATCAACCCCGACCTCTATCCCCAGTTTGCAGGTTGCACTGTCTATAACTTTGGTATTGACGATGAGGGCTACTTGATTGATGAAGGATACGTGGAAGGTGTAGTTAGCGATGACCGTAAGACGGTGGTCTTCACACCGGATGCTTCAGTGCTTTACTGTTTCCCCTACCAGGGTCAGTATCAGCTTATCGACGGCGGTTATTCACTTGTCCTGAGTAGAAATTAAGCAATTGCTCCATTAAATAAGCCGATTCTTTATTAGTGTTATAAGCCGGAAGTGCCCATATATATGGCGCTTCCGGCTTCTGTAATTGAATTGGCTTTGGTAATTAAATAGGTTGATGTCTTGGCGATGCCGAGCTTCGGAGAAACAGGCTGTCATATAATTTATGGTGGCTAATCTGAAAATAATTTTGTGAAGCTAAAAAAAATAGCTACCTTTACAAAATCAATACTTGGAACGATATTTTTGAGAACAATCATTTAATGAAATAACAAAACAACATTAAATACCGAACTAATGAAAAAACAGATTTCCTTCATTCTGTGCGGTCTCTCTTTCTCGATGGGAGCTATGGCTGCCTCGCTCACGCCCGAGCAGGCTCTCCAGCGTCTCAACACACCGGGAATGCAGAAGATCGGTGGCAGAGACGGTGTGACCCGTGATCTGGTCTACACTGCCAAGACCCTTAGTGGCGATCCGGCGGTCTATGTGTTTGAAAATTCCGGCAAACGCGGCTATATGCTTCTCAGTGCCGACGATGCTGCTGCTCCTATACTCGGCTATTCTGATTCAGGCTCATTTGATCCCAAGACTATGCCTGAGCAGATGAAATGGTGGATTGAGGAGTATGGAAGGCAGATAGAATATGCTCGCGCCAACAATATCCCGGCATATTCAGCTCAGACAAGGGCTGAAGATCGTAAGGCTGTGGCTCCGTTGCTTAAGACAAAATGGAATCAGACAGAGCCGTATGATGCTATGACTCCGGTCATCGGTGGTGTTCAGTCTCCTACAGGCTGTGTTGCAACGGCTGTGGCTCAGGTGATGAAATATTGGCAGTATCCCGAAGTTGCTACCGGCACCGGCACCATAAGTAATCCTGTCGACGGTGGCACTCTGTCGATGGCTCTCGGTGAGGAGCCTTTTGCTTGGGATAAGATGCTTAATTCCTATTCCGGTGCCTACACTGACGAACAGGCACATGCCGTGGCTTATCTTATGAAAGCCGTAGGCTATGCCAGCCAGATGAAATATGGCCAGTATTCTTCAGGAGCTTTCAGCTATATCGCCGGATTGGCTCTGATGGATAATTTTGGCTATAATCCCGACATAGAGTATTGCACCCGTAATTATTATGGTGCCGATGAATGGGAAGAGATGATTTACAATGAGGTGGCTAACGGACGTCCTGTAATCTACGGCGGACAGTCTACTTCAGTAGGTCATGAGTTTGTCTGCGACGGCTACAATGGCGATGGGTATTTCCATTTCAATTGGGGCTGGAGCGGTATGGGCGACGGCTATTTCCTCCTCAATTCACTCAATCCTAATGCGCTTGGCACCGGTGGCGGTAGTGGCGGCGGTTATAACTATGCTCAAGATGTCTTGGTTGGGGTTCAGCCAAAGAAAGAGCAGGTGGTAATGCCGAATCTTGTGCAGTTCGGAGCTTTGGAGGCTTCTGTCTCCGGCTTGAATGTGGAGCTTAGTGTGGTTGATAGCAGAGGTCTGACCTGTTGGTTTAATACCGGTATGCACAGCGTGGTAATGGCGCTCGGTCTTGCTGTGGAGTCGCTTGAGACGGGAGAAATATTAAAGTATGAGTCTATGGGGTCTTATAATGTGGAAGCTCCCGAGTGGACAGTAGGTACTAGTCTTCAAATGGCTTATGCGGGTATCACGGGACAGATAAACTACAAGATGCCTATCACTTATGCCGATGGGAAATACAGGCTCACTGTCGTGTTCAAACCGTCAGGCAGCGATCAATGGACTCCGGCTCTCACAATGCCTCAATACTACAATTATGTAGAAATTACAAAGACCGGCAACAAGCTGGCTGTGGATGCTCTTCCAGAGGCATCGATAACCCTTGACAGTGCTGAGGCAGTTTCGGCTATATATTATGGTATGGTTGCCAAGATGAAGATAAAAGCCACCAACAATTCAGATAAGGAACTGACTCAGGGCTTCTATCCCGAACTCTTCTCCAACGAGCAGGAAGAGATGCTTGGAGACGGAATTGTGCTCACCATTCCTGCGCATGCAACGGTTGAAGAGGAATTTGTCACTACTTTCCGTCTTCTGAACGGTGCCAGTGCTCCTACGACAAAGCGTATGTATCAGCTTGGATGGTATGATCCTGTGAATAGGAAGATGTATGATATAGTCGAAGATATCACAATGGATGTTGTGAGCGGAAATCCGAGTGTCACAGTCGAGAGTTTTGACATTGCCGGCGTTACTCCTAAACCTAATCAGGAGTATGATGCTCTTTATACTGTCGAAAATGACGAGGCAGAATTTAACCTTACTCTCACAAATAAGCGTGGCTTCTTCGGTTATCCCATCTATGTGCTGATCTTTAAGATGGATGGGTCGGGTGATGAGGTTATGAGGGCTTCGTTTGAGCCTCTTCTCACGCTCACCGCAAGAGAGACAGGGGAAACCACCGCAGTTGTCAATGTCTCTTCACTTCCTAAGAATAAGGTGTATGCCGCTGCCATCTGGTATCAGGGTCCCAAAGGCCTTACACCCCTTGACGATAATAAGATTATCTTCTTCGAGGTTGCTGAGGGTGCCGGTGTTGACATCATTGGAGTGGATGAGACGCCGGTGAAGTATTACAATCTTCAGGGCGTAGAGGTAGCTAACCCGGCTAAGGGGCAGCTCCTTATCAAGAAGCAGGGCACAAAGACCCAGAAAGTGATCTATTGATTACCGCTGTAGTTAGGCTTGAAAAAAGCCGATACACACATGAGAGAGCGCGATCCCGGTTCGGGGTCGCGCTCTCTCACATTAATAGTTGGTTTACAAATTAGGATTCTTTTATAAGTATGGTAATCATTAGTACATCGGGGTGAAGGGGGCGTGCTTCTTAAGAGCGTGGTTGGCTTCGCCTATAAGCATTGTCTCCTTGGTGGTGTCAATGCGCATCACGGGAGCGCCCTTCTTAAGGTTGCATTTCGTGAGGTCAATATAGTAGTAGCCCATATTGGTCACGATGTCCCAGTAGTAACGCTTGTTCTTGACATCTGAATATGAACGCCACTGTGTGGAGGAAACGTTGGGTTCTCCTTGAATGAGGTAGGTGTAGGGCACGCACGAGTTGACGAGCACACTGCGGCAGATGCTCACTGCAAGCGACGGATCATTCACTGCCTCCACGTGGTGTGCGAAATAGTTTGCACGGACACAGCGGTCGGGGCTGCTGACAGTGCCGGGGAGCATATGCTGACCTCCAATCTTATCCCAGTAAGCCACGATAGCTTCCATCTGAGGCCATGTAGGGTCGTTGGTCATAGCCTGGATGTCGCCCGGATCATATATCTTAATATCGCCATGGTCGAATTCGAGAATGGCAGTCTTTCCTGAAGCATCGGTAATTCCCCAATGAAGAGCAGACACTGTGCCGCCGTCGAAAGTGGCGCCGCTGATGGAGAAGTCTTGTTTCTTAAGCACCTCTACACATTCATCAGTGGTGGCGTTCATATCAAGCAGCCAGCCTACAAACATTGCAAGCGACATAGGGGGACGATTGTTGACCTCCGGATTCGTATAGATAGTGCCTTTGCAGAAGAGGCCGTTGATTACAAGTCCTTTTTCATTCATACCTTCGGTGATGCCGCCGTCATATCCCACTGCATAGACCGCACCGTACTTGGAAGTCCATGTGACGGCTCCGGGAAGGTCGGAACCCTTCTTCTCCATTCCGGCAGGATAGACATAAAGGTTGGTAGGTATCGGCGTTTTCCAGTCGAGCGACCGTCCTACGACATATGTGTCGTCAAGACCCTTGTAGATTACTCGTGTACAAGCATCAGAAACAAATGGAGTGGCAGCTGCTATACCGAGTACGGCTCCTGCAGCAATGGTCTTAAGTAGATTCATAGTTATAAGGAATTGTGTTAATAAATTTTATACTTACTAAACACAAATTGCCTATGTATGGTTTATCCGGGCATTTTATTTCGTGAGATGGCTTATCAGGAGAGAAAGGGTGTCGGGCTTGAAGTAAGGGTTGGGAGCTGTGTGGGCAAAGGCACGAAATTCTTCCGATAATACTTTGTCAAGCCCCGTTGATATGTCTTCCTCGTCAGACGATACATTTACCACCGACGGACCTTGCGCACGACCTTTCTGGCGGTCGCCGATATTAAGGGTTGGAATGCCGAATGAGGGTGCCTCAATAAGTCCGCTCGACGAGTTGCCCACCATTGCAGCGGCATTATGCATGGCGGAATAGAATCTGCGGCGACCAAGCGACGCTACGGCTATGACTGAATCGGGATGTTTATCCGCCCATCCCCGGATGGGTCGGGCAACCGTTTTCCCACCTGTGTCGGAATTGGGCATAGTGAAGAGTACTTTCCATCCTTCGGCAATCTTACGGTCAAGAGCTGCAAGGAGTGCTTTGGTCTGGCGCTCCTCCTCTCCGGGCTGGGTGGTGACCGGATGGAAGGTTGCCACTATATAGCGGTCGCCTAATTTACGTCCCAAAAAATCTTCCAACTCAGCGAGGGGGATGAAGTCCTCTCCGGTGATATTATGTGCTCCCAATGAGCCGACCCAATGGACATTTTCCGGCTTCGCACCCATTTGCCTTACCCTTTCGGCATACTGTTCGGTAGATGTAAAATGATATGTGGAAAGCTGGGTTATAGCGTGACGTATACAGTCGTCATAGGCACCTTCCGTAGTCTCGCCTCCGTGAAGATGAGCGATGGGGATACGAAATATAAG
>CAMWIF010000145.1 GCA_947174225.1 uncultured Porphyromonadaceae bacterium
TTGCTTATGAAGGAATATGAAGTATCTGAATCCGGATTTGTGTCTATTCCGGACGGCGAATTTGAAGCGAGTGCCGGGATGATGGACGTAGAAATACTCGACATTTCCAAAGTTAACGTTATAGCTCGTGGCAGGCGTTACGGCAGATGGTGGCGGCTGAAAGGACTCACTGAGCAGCGTAGATCCTCCTCCGTCGATCGTCGACAGCTTCAGAGTGAGTTTGAACTGCAATCAAGGCTCCTTATTCCCGGTGTTGCCCAGGCTGTAGGTTTCGAGGAGATAGAGGGTTTAGGTGGTTGTATCGTGGAGGAATGGGTGGAGGGTAGGAAGCTCTCGGAGTTGCTCCAGGAAGGGAAGCTAACTAAACAGGAACGTCGTAGGATAATGCGCGAAGTTATTCGCATCGTCGGTTACATTCACAGCAAGGGTGTGGCTCATCGTAATCTTAAGCCTTCAAATATAATGGTGCGTGATGCCGGTAGAGGCATTGTGCTGAATGATTTTGGTTTGGCAGACACTGATGGTTATGACGATGATATATATAGCTTGGGGATGATTATGAAGGAGCTTTGTCCGGAATACGAAAGGAGTGCAGCGCGATGCACTGGTCCGGCGAAGAAGAGACCTAAAGACACTGAGAAGTTATTGAAAAGCCTCGACCGCCGTGACAGGATGCCTAAGTTGATATGGTCAATCTCCGGTGTGGCAGTCCTTGTGGTGCTTGGTATGCTGGCAGTGGGACATATAAATTCGTTGATTGCCGCCACCCAGGCAGATCAAGAGAAAATTTTGGCACTGACCGAATTAAATCGTCACCAGGAACAACATGTGACCCATCTTGCCGACTCTCTTACAGGAGTGCTTAACCGTATTAACAGAGCGGAAGACGAGATAAAAGGGATGGATAACTACAGTGAGATGAGAAAACAGGCATATTTGGCGACGAGCAAGAAAATCAATAAGACTATTGATGATTTTGAAAAGAATGTTTTCCCGATGTTCAGAGGACAGGATGTAGCCTTCTATGATTCAATCCTTGGGCTTCATAAGAAATTGCAGTATATCTGCAACACTGCCTACACTGTCAAGAATATTCCGGATTTTAAGGAAGATGACGCTTATATATTCTATGATGAAGTTATAAATGATTATCTAAGAAATTTCTCAAAACATTATATGGTTTGGCTTGCAACCCTGCGCAATTACAAACTCACTGAACAAGGACTACCTGATATTAATTCTCGGAAAATAGCATTAGATAGTATAGCCGCAGAAGAGGAAGCAAAGAGGGCTGAGAAGAAAAAGTTGGAACAGACAGAAGAGCTTGAAAAAGAGGGGAAGGAATTGTGAATTGTTCTTTGAAAGAATTTGATGTAAGTACGGAAATGATGGATGTGGAAATAATCCATATTTCCGGAGTCAATGTCATAGCTCGCGGACGGCGCTACGGCAGGTGGTGGCTGCTGAAAGGACTCATAGAACAGTACCGCGAATCCTCTGTTGACCTCCGTCGGCTTCAGAAGGAGTTTGAGCTGCAGTCACGTCTTTTTAATCCTGGCGTAGCACAGGTTGTGAGCTTTGAGGAGATCGGTGGCTTGGGGCATTGTATCATTGAGGAATGGGTGGAAGGGAAGCCCCTGTCGAAGCTCCTTAATGATGGAAAGCTTTCTAAGAAAAAGCGTCGTGAGATAATGCGTGAGCTTATAAGCATAGTCGGTTATATTCACAGTATGGGAGTGGCTCACCGCAACATCACCACATCCAATGTGATAGTGCGCGATGTGGGTGCGGGGGTGGTACTCTCTGATTTCGGCTCGGCACAAACCGATGGGTATGGCGATGATATCTATGGCTTGGGTAGGATTATGAAAGAGCTATGTTCGGAATATACGGCAATTGCAGCGAGATGCACCGGACCGGCGTGGAAGAGACCGAAAGCTACTGCAAGGTTGTTGAAAAGCCTCGACCGCCGTGACAGGGTGCCTAAGGTGGTATGGTCAATCTCCGGAGCAGCCGTTATTGTAGGGATTGGCATTGTAACGGGATTGTATCTCCACTCATTAAATTCTGCCACAAAGGATACCCGGGATAAAGTTTTAGCTTTGAGTGAAACCGTCCGTCGACAGGAAATGCAGGTGACTGGGCTTAACGATTCTCTGACAAGGATGACCGTCAGAATAAATCAGGTGCATGATGACATCAAAAGTATGGATGACTACAACGAAATGCGAAAAGATATATACGTGGCGGCGTACAAAAAAATCGATAAGGTCTTTGAGGATTTCGAAAAGAACGTAGTGTCAATGTTCGATGAAGTTAATGTGGTTTTCTATGATTCTATCAATGCTTTACGTGACAAATTGCAGTATATCTGCAACATCGACTATGCCCCAAAGAGATTTTCTGCCCTTAATGAAAAAGATGCCTTAGAGCTGCATAATAATCTGGTAGGGTATTATCAAGGCAAATTATCGGAAGAAATTCCTGTTTGGAAAGCATTGATTAATAATTCTTCAGATATAGAGATAATTGTTGGCCAAGACCTTAGAAAAAAACTATCGGATGAGTTGGCTGAAAAAAAAGGTAACAGAGTCATCAAAGAAAAAAAGAACCCGTAATAGCGCATAAAAATAGTGAAGAGGGAAAATAATTTGGATAAAAGAGAATTAATTTGTAATTTCGCATAATAAATTGCTAAAAGTAGAATAATGGAAATAGAAGGCAAGATAATACAGGAGCTTCCGATGCAGTCGGGGGTTTCAAAGGCGGGCAATCCCTGGAAGAAGAGAGAATGGGTGCTTGAGACATTCGGCTCATATCCTCGTAAAGTGAAATTCCACGTGTTCGGCGACCGTGCCGACACAATGAATATAGAGGTAGGCAATAGCTACACTTTGTCTTTCGACTTGGAGAGCCGCGAATTCAACGGCAGATGGTACACCGACGTGAGCGTTTACCAGGCTCGTCCGATGGGTGCCGAGGTAGCGGGCGGTCAGGCTGGTTACGGGCAACCCCAGCAGGGTTATCAGCAACCGGGCTATCCTCAGCAGCCCGGTTATCCCCAGCAGGGTGGGTATCCTCAGCAGAATGTAGGATTCGGCGCTCCGGGTGCTGCTCCGCAGTTCCAGTCGTCACCGGCTGACGCTGGCGATGATTTGCCGTTCTAAGATGCTATATTCGGGGCTTGAGTATCTGAAATACGATATTTCAAGCCCCGAAACCTATAAAAATGCGCTTATTTTAAGATTTTATCAAATACCTTATGTTTTTTTTGCACCTTTTTGAGTAGGGGAAGTTGCGTAATAGGGGAAAAATTAGTAATTTTGCACTTATTATTTTGTGGCGCGTCAAAGGAAGCGCATAATTCGGTTTGCGATAGAGCCGGATTGTTAATGTAAAAAAGATTGAAGACTATGCAGAAAGTCAAGCGAACGGATCGCGATAGTATCGGTCTCCTGATGGAGACAAGCTGGGAAGTTTGCAATAAAATAGGTGGCATATATACCGTTTTATCTACAAAAGCCCGGGTTCTACAGGAAAAATATGGCGATCGTTTGGTTTTTATCGGTCCCGATGTGTGGACGGAAAATACACCTTCACCTTATTTCATAGAACGTAAGACAATGCTCAAGTCGTGCGCCTCGCGCATGAAGCTGCCGTTTGGCATAACCGTAAGGGCAGGTCGCTGGGACATTCCCGGATCGCCACAGGTAGTGCTTGTGAAGTTCGACGGTGTCTATGAGCATTTGAACAGCATTTTCGGCCGTATGTGGGAATTATACGGAGTTGATTCTATGCATGCCTACGGTGATTATCATGAGGGCTGCGCATTTGCTGTGGCTTCGGCAATAGTCATGGCTGCTCTCACCGACCATATGAAGGTAGGCCATTGCGGCATTATGGCGCATTTCAACGAGTGGACCACCGCTATGGGACTTCTCTACCTTAAGATGACTACTCCGGAAGCTCGCACCGTATTCACTACACATGCCACAAGCATCGGACGCAGCATCTGTGGCAACGGAAAGCCCCTCTATGACTATTTCCACGGCTACAACGGCGACCAAATGGCTTGGGAACTTAATATGGAGGCTAAACACTCTCTGGAGAAGACAGCCGCTCATCAGGCAGACTGTTTCACCGCTGTGAGCGACCTCACTGCCGATGAATGTGAGCAGCTTCTCGACATCCGTCCCCAGGTGGTGACCCCCAACGGTTTCGAGCCTGATTTTGTACCCGGGAGCGAGAAGTATGCGGAGCAGCGCAAGGAGGGAAGAAAGCATATCCTGTCTATTGCAGCTGCTTTGACAGGGAAAGAATTTGACGATGACACCGTGATTGTGGCAACCTCCGGCAGAAATGAATATCGTAATAAGGGCCTTGATCTCTTTATCGACTCTTTGGTATCGCTGGAGAGCCTGAAGCCTTCGAAACAGGTGTTGGCACTTGTGCTTGTGCCGGCGTGGGTGAAAGGACCCTCCATACCCCTGCTTACTGCCCTTCAGAATGGTGACACTGTGAGCGACGCACCGGTGTATATGACTCATCGTCTTAACAATGAGGATTGCGACAGTGTGACATGTCGATTGAGATTCCTTTATAATGAGGGGCGTCTGAACGGAAAGGTAAGCATAATCTATGTGCCTTGCTATCTCGACGGGAAAGATGGTATCGTCAACATCTCGTATTACGATATTCTGCCCGCTATTGATATGACCGTGTTCCCGTCTTATTACGAACCTTGGGGCTACACACCCCTTGAGAGCGTGGCATTCGGTGTCCCTACTGTCACATCCGACAAGAGCGGCTTCGGGCAGTGGATACTCTCTAATTTCGTAAATTCGATGCTTGCCTGTGGCGTTGACGTGGTGGGCAGAACCGACTCAAACTATGGAGAGGCTGCTTGTGAGATTGCAAGGCAGGTCAAGAAATATGTCGATATGACTGCCGCTGAGAGGAAAGATGCTTCTAAAGCTGCTGCCGCAACGGCTGAGAAGGCTGATTGGAAATTCTTCATTTCAGCTTATGACGAGGCGTTCAAAGTAGCTACCGAACGCCGTGATGAGAGAATAAAATAAATATTAACTACATAATTTCATTTTAAGTTTTAGCAATGAAACTTCAGGTTAGTAACACAAACGAACCGGTATGGCGTAACCTTACCGTAAGCTCAAACCTTCCCAAGGAACTCAAACCCCTTGAGGAACTTTCAAAAAACCTTTGGTGGGTATGGAACAGCGAAGGTAAGAACCTTTTCCGCGACCTCGACCATGACCTTTGGCGTAAGGTAGGGGAGAACCCCGTGATGCTCCTTCAGCAGATAAGCTCCGACCGTCTTCAGGAGGTGCTTGCCGACGAGCATATGATGGAGCGCATCAACCATACCTATGCTATGTTTAAGGACTACATGGGCAAGCCCATGCGCAATGACATCCCTTCAGTTGCCTACTTCTCTATGGAGTATGGTCTTTGCAACTGTCTTAAGATATATTCAGGTGGTCTCGGTGTTCTTGCCGGCGACTACATCAAGCAGGCTTCTGATAGCTGCGTGCCTATGACTGCCGTTGGTTTCCTTTATCGTTACGGCTATTTCGCACAGTCTCTATCTATCGACGGCCAGCAGATTGCCAATTATGAGCCCCAGAACTTCGACCAGCTCCCCATCGAGGCTGTGCTTGGCGAGGATGGTCAGCCTATGATTCTTGAGGTACCTTATCCCGGCCGTATAATCTACTGCCATGTATGGCGTGTGAATGTGGGTCGTATGAACCTCTATCTCCTCGACACCGATTTCGATATGAACTCGGAGTATGATCGTCCCATCACTCATAAGCTCTATGGCGGCGACTGGGAGAATCGTATGAAGCAGGAGTATCTCCTCGGCATCGGCGGTATCTATATGCTCAACCGTCTCGGCATCCACACCGACATCTACCACGCCAACGAGGGTCACGCAGCTCTCCTCAACCTCCAGCGTTTGGTTGACTACGTTCAGAAAGACGGTCTTCCCTTCAACGTTGCTCTTGAGGTGGTTCGCGCAAGCTCTCTTTACACTGTTCACACTCCCGTGCCAGCAGGTCACGACTACTTCGACGAGCACCTTGCAGGTAAGTACCTCGGTGAATATCCCGCAAAACTTGGTATCTCTTGGAGCGACCTTATGAATATGGGTCGTGAGAACCCCGATACCAACGAGCGTTTCTCTATGAGCGTGTTCGCGCTCAACACCTGCCAGGAGGCTAACGGCGTCAGCTGGCTCCATGGTGAGGTTTCCAAGAAGATGTTTGCCGGTGTATGGAAAGGCTACGGTCCCGATGAGAGCCACGTTAAGTATGTCACCAACGGTGTGCATATGCCTACTTGGGCTGCTACTGAGTGGAAAGCTTTCTATGCAGAGCATCTTGGTGAGAAGATGTTTGAGGATCAGAGCAATCCTGAGGAGTGGAAGGGTATCTTCAATGTGCCCGACGATGAGATCTGGAATATGCGAATGACGATGAAGAACAAATTCATCAACTTCGTGAAGAAGGATTTCAAGGAGAAATGGCTCAAGAATCAGGGTGATCCCGGTGCAGTGGTGAAAGTGCTTGAGAAGATCAACCCGAATGCCCTTATCATTGGTTTCGCACGTCGTTTCGCCACTTACAAGCGTGCCCACCTTCTCTTCACTGACCTCGATCGTCTTGCCAAGATTGTGAACAACGAGAAGTATCCCGTACAGTTCATCTTCTCCGGTAAGGCTCACCCTGCCGACGGCGCAGGTCAGGGCTTGATCAAGCGTATTGTTGAAATTTCAAGAATGCCTCAGTTCCT
>CAMWIF010000146.1 GCA_947174225.1 uncultured Porphyromonadaceae bacterium
GCTCCGATGATCACACCCTCATCCTCAGCCGAGTATACCGTGCCTTTCACGATACCCGCCTCAACGCTATTTACTCCTAATACACAGACTATCACCATGCAGAAGCACCAAACCATTCTTTTCATACCGTTATCCAACATTATATTCATACTATATGACACAAAACAGAAGAAATTGTGACAGAAAAATAAGAGTGAAGCATATTTAGGGAGAAAGTAAATCACTTTATGGGGTAAGGGAATGCCACAAACAATAATATACTTACAATTATTATCAGAGATAAGATTAATAAAAGCGCCTTTACATAGGAATAATCCTTGTGGCGGAGAGCGTTAATTAATTTTATCAACGTGCTTAATAGCACGTAACCTGCTATGGTATATTCAAAAAGTAAACCTGCACTCATATTCTTAAGAATTTAACTCATAAGATACCTTTCATACACAATGCAAAATTTATTAGATATGCTAATAAGGAGCAGTAGACTCAAATTTTGTGGAAATGATGGTTTTTTTCATATCGTTTGTTCGTTAGTTGTTCGTAAAACTGGTGCAAAATTAGGTAGGAATTAGTTTCTTGTCAAGTCAAAAAGTTTAACGTTAAACTTTTTATACAACTAATAGTAAGCTATTTATAAAATTTAACCCAAGAAAGATTTAACAAGCCTCTCCAAAGTTTATCAGAATCTCGAATTATGGGGCAACCTCGAAATTTATGTAAATAAAGGCATCCTCCCTAACAAAAGTGTTGGACATAACGGAAAGTCTGAAACAAAATGGGTATTCGGATGAAAAAATTCATTAACTTTGCAGATGAATAGTCTCTTATCGTCGAAATATTCAAGATTTGGGGCAATAAATATCACAATATGCTTAATCGACCAATACATTTCATAACTCTTTTCATACTGTCGACAGTGTTGTTGGCAACGATTGGTTGTGGGCGCCACAGTGAGGCTTGGAAGAGAATGGATTTGGCTGATTCCCTTATGGAGACTATGCCCGATTCAGCCCTTGCCGTTTTAAATGACATCGCCTTATCTGATCTCCACGGAAGAGAGGAAGCTGCCCGTTATGCACTTCTGAAAAGTATGGCGTTGGATAAGAACTACGTTGACACCACAACCTTCGACATTCTCCAACATGCCATTGACTATTATCCAAAGCACGGGTCGCCCGACGAAAAAGCACGCACTTTCTATTATCAGGGAAGAATTTTTCAGAATCAGGGTGAGGACGCTTCCGCAATGCGTCTTTTCATAGCAGCAAATGACCTTAAGGATAAGGTCACCGATACACTGCTGTTGGCTCGTAACCTTGTGGCGACAGGCGTTCTGAATAAGAAGCAATATAAGTTAGAGAAGTTTATCCAGAATAATCTTGAGGCTGCAAAATTGTATGACAGTATGGATAAAGGTGTGTATGAGGTGAAAAGTTATGCCAATGCTATGCATGGACAGACAATGTTAGGCAACAAAGTTGCAGCTGATAGCTTGATGGCTTTATGTATGGAATTGGTGCAAAAAAATCCTGATGGAAAGCCATTTCTTTTCACGTCGTATGCTTCATATGTGATTGAGTTCGGTACACCGGAGGAGATAAGGTCTTTTTTAGCAGACTATGATAATGAGGGGTTATCGCAGGATGAGACTATGGATTTTGCATATGGATATGCCAAGATAGGGGAATATGAGAAGGCATTAGCTATACTTTCTGATCTTAATCTACAAGGCACTATCAAGGATTCGCTCAAATATACCGCTGTAAGGACACAGATATTTGAGAAATATGGGAAATATGAGGAGGCATTGAATCAATATAGAGATTATTCTGTCCTCTTTGAACGTTATCAGAGTCGGCTTATGTCAGACGATCTGTTATTCGCTGAGGAGCGGCATAAGCTTGAAATGGAAAAGCTGATTGAAATTCAGGATCGTAACAGGGTAATTGGAATAACTCTTTGCTGTCTTTTCGGATTATTATTGGTTGTGGGGTGGCTCTATTACAGATACCGCCTTACCCGCTCAAAACGACTCATAGCCGAAAAGGAGAACGAGAATCTCCTGCTCGAACAGGAGCGTATTGTGCTTGAACGGGATAAGAAATCTCTTGAGGCAGACAATCTGAGGCTCGAACAGGAGAATCTACGTAAGGAGAAGGAGATGGCTGAATGTGAGAGAGACAAAAAGGCTTCTGAGGCAGCGAGTCTGGAGAAAGAGAAACAACGGCTTGAGGCGGTGAAGCGTCAGCGAGAGCTTGAGGCGGAAAGTCTGGAGAGGGAGAAATTACAATTGGAGGGTGAGCGCGACAACCTGAGAGAACTGCTTGAGGAGCAGAAGGCATTGTCCCATCCGCTACAGGAGGTGATAAAGACTCGCCTTGATATGCTCAACAGTTTGTTGGCAAAGGAAATATCAAAGAACGACAATTACGCCAAGCCATACAACAAGTGGATTGAGTGCATACGCAGTGATAAGGATGAGTTTATGAATTCCACGAGATTGGCGTTCACAGCCTCACATCCGAAGTTTATGGATTATTTGGTTCAGCACGACCTCACCACAGACGAGATCAACTATCTGTGCCTGTATGCCATCGGATTGCGTGGCAAGGAGGTTGGTGAGTACATACAGCTCAAACGTCATTACAACGTCAGCAGCGCAATACGTAAAAAGCTCGGCATAGATGAGCACGAGACCAATATCGGTCTCTACATCCGCAGAGAAATGAATAAATTCTGAATCCATTCTTATGATGCTCACCAATATTAATCTATCGCTGCACAGCAAATGCCGCTCAATAGCAGTGGCAATATTTGCCATATTAGCTACAACCATCTTTTCCGGTTGTAAATCAAAAGTCTCAGATTCGGAGATGGTTGAAATCAGTAGTGTAGTCTACAATAACCAATCGTCTACCCCTCTATCTCAAGCAATCATTACGAATAACAATACCGATAAAAACTTCTTGTCAGACGAAACAGGCAAGTTTCAGATCTCGGCAGCGGAAGGTGATTCCATAACCTTTAGCTATGTAGGTATGCTGCCACGTACCATACCTGTTTCAAGGGTTGATTCTACGGTGTGGAATATAGGATTAGATGAATATGGCTCCATAGTCGAGCCTATGCTGATGCGCAGCTATTCCACCAATGATGAATTGATTATGCGTATCAGCAATCCGAACCATCTGACAGTACCTTTAGATTCGCTTGTGTTGGAATTGACCAACAACTCCAATAAGGAGGCAACCTATGGCGACTGGTTTGAGATTCAAAAGAAAGGTAATGACAACGTATGGCGAGAAGTAGCCTATGATGAAAAATATCGGGATAAGGACGGCAATATAAACGTAGTATTCAACCTTGTGGCATATATTCTATCTCCTCACGCCACAAGTAAAAAAGTAGAGAAGCCCTTGGTATACGGAAAGAACATCGACAAGGGTATATACCGCATAGCCAAGACCTTTTGGATAGGAGAATACGCGAATCGCGAAGACACTGCCTACGTAGAATTCGAACTTCAATAACTGCTATTTTCAGCACTTTTATTAGGGATTGAGGAAATCTTTTTGTAACTTTGTGATTACAAATACACTTAAACCCAACAGACTGTATAAACCCGATGATGGATATAACGAGATACAAAACAATTCTATTGGTGATGATAGTGGCTATTGCCAATTCATTGGCAACTGATGCCCAACTGCGCTACGGCTTTCGCTTCGGAGGCGATTTCGCAAAAGCCTCGCTTGGCAATGCCGACGCCCTGTCAGGAGCTTGCCTCGCACCCCACACAGCCTACGAACCCAACAATCACAAAGAACCCGTCTCACTCGTCAACCGAAGCGGCTTCAGCGGTGGTCTCGTGCTCGAATACCAATTCGAGAAATGCGGTTTCGCACCCGACATCGCTCTCCTCTACACCCGATACAATACACGTCTTGCCCTCCAGGATGAAAAGCCTCAAAGCTTCGGACGCAACTTTATCGAAATACCTATTCACCTGAAATGGAAATTCTGGATTCCTCAGACCAAGAATCTTTTTGCTCCTATGGTCTACACCGGTCCCTCCATGATGTTCCGTCTTGACCACAACTCCGGAATCAACTACACTTTCCCCTTCACTACACATACAAATCTCTCCCACTCGCCCTCGGAGCCATATACCGGACATACTGCCACACGTTCCGAATTACCTGTTCATAGTTTCAAATCGAATGTATTCCAACCCGGATGGGACGTGGGCATAGGCTTCGACATAATAAACTTCATCCAAATAACCGCCGGCTACCGTTTCGGTCTCGGCAACGCCCTCAACTCCCCCAAAGATGTAACCCTCCACACCAACGCCTGGACAGTAGCCGCCACCCTCCTCTTCGATTTCTAACCGAAGAATTCTAAATGAAAATTTCTAACCGAAGATTTCTAACCGAAGGCGGTTTGTCTCCGGGTGAACCATCCTAAACTGCCCTAAACCATAAACCATAAACCCTAAACCAACCCAATGGATACAAATAAATTCATCAAAGCTCTTACCGACCTCGTAAATGAATACATCGCTGCTGACGAAGCATACAGCGACGATGTGCAGTTGGAAATAAACACCACAACCTGGGAAATGGATATAGCCGATCCTGAAAACGACCTTCCCAACTGCGACTATTACCCGATGATGGACCTCGTAAAGATGAGTGCCGACAATCCCGGTCAGTGGGAACCCGACCAAGATGCCATCACCGACGTGGCAGCCGAATACGTATTCACCGAATAATCCAAAAGCATATCATTCAAGCCTCTGAACAACGTTCCGGAGGCTTTTTTCACCTTTGTCTGCAAATTAAAGATATTTTTCTGTAATTATATCACAAAAAATGCTTAATTTCGCATCATAAATCAAATTATATACAATCAAGCAACTCAGCAATGGCAACAACTTTGGTCAAGACCTCTTTCGACTTCCCCGGACAGACTGCCGAATACCACGGCAAAGTGCGCGACGTCTACACTATCGACAACAATCTTATGGTGATGATTGCCACAGACCGTATTTCGGCTTTCGATGTAATCCTTCCTGAAGGTATACCCTATAAAGGACAGGTGCTCAATCAGATTGCAGCATATTTCCTCGACGCATCAGCCGACATCGTGCCTAACTGGAAACTCGCCGTTCCCGACCCGATGGTCACTGTAGGTGTGAAAGCAGAGTCATTCCCCGTGGAGATGATTATTCGTGGCTACCTCACAGGAAGCGCGTGGAGAGAATACAAAGCCGGTTGCCGCGAACTTTGCGGCGTGAAGCTCCCCGACGGTATGCGCGAGAACGAGAAATTCCCTGAGCCTATAATCACACCCACTACCAAGGCGGCTGAAGGTCACGACGAGAACATTTCCCGCGAAGAGATCATCGCGCAGGGACTCGTAAGCGAAGAGAACTACAAGATTGTGGAGGAATATACCCGCCGTCTCTTCGACCTCGGCACAAAGATGGCTGCTGAGAAGGGTCTTATCCTTGTTGATACGAAGTATGAGTTCGGTCTCCGCGACGGCAAGGTTATCCTCATCGACGAAATCCATACCCCCGACTCTTCACGCTATTTCTATGCCGACGGCTACGAAGAGCGCTTTGAGAAGGGTGAGCCTCAGCGTCAGCTCAGTAAGGAGTTTGTACGCCAATGGCTTATCGACAACGGATTTATGGGCAAAGAGGGTCAGAAAGTGCCTGAGATGACTCCTGAGTTTATCCAGAGCGTATCAGAGCGTTACATTGAACTGTTTGAGAAGGTGACAGGCCAGAAGTTTGTGAAAGCTGACGAGAACGACCTCACCTACCGCATCTATCGCAACGTATCTTCCTGCCTCCTCTCGCTGAAATCACACTGATTCCAAGTTCGGCACTAAAATCCTTAAAAAGGAATTTGATTGCTGCAATAATTTCTTGAAAGCCTAATGGAAAAGATATATACAATGGTGGCGGAGCGACTCGGTCTCTCCGCCACTGCTGTGAAAGCCACTGCCGAACTCCTCGATGAAGGAGCCACCGTCCCCTTCATCAGCCGTTACCGTAAGGAGCGCACCGGTGCCCTCGACGAAGTGGCTGTACGCTCAATCGAAACCACCCTCAAACTTGTGCGTGAACTGGAGGCACGAAAAGAGTTTGTCTCTCAGGCTATCTCCGCTGCCGGAGCAATGACTCCCGATATACAGCGAAAACTTGACGATGCTGCCTCAATGACCGAGGTGGAAGACATATACGCTCCATTCAAGCCGAAGAAACGCACACGTGCAACCATCGCGAGGGAAAAAGGTCTCGAACCGCTTGCCAAGATGATTATGTCAGGAAAGATATCCGACCCTGCATCCTCCGCTATGCGTTTTGCCGGTAAAGAGGGTGTGAAGGACGAAGAGGATGCTATTGCCGGTGCCACCGACATAATAGCGGAATGGGCTTCCGAATCTACCCGACTACGCAACATCACACGCAACACCTATCGCCGCAACGGCTCATTAGGCTCCTCAATAGCTAAAGGTAAGGAGGAGGAACTTGCCTCAACTCCATATGCGCAGTATGCCGACTTCTCAAAAGACATTCGTCATATGTCGTCTCACCAATACCTTGCCCTGCGACGTGCCGAGCGCGAAGGATTGATCAAGGTGAAATATGCCCTGTCAAATGGCAATGATGACCTTGACGATGCCCTCGCCCGTGCTTTCGTGCCACGCAATGCCTCACGCGCCTGTTCCGAAGTCATAGCCGACGCTGTGGCAGACGCATCAAACCGTCTCCT
>CAMWIF010000147.1 GCA_947174225.1 uncultured Porphyromonadaceae bacterium
GTGTGCGTAAAGCAGCTTTGCAGACCTACAACCGCATTGAAGACAACCGTAAAGGGAAAAGGAAATAAACGATTCCTTTAAGATATGTATGGCATAGATAAGCCAAATTGAATCGACATAATCGGGGCGCGGATAAGATTATCCGCGCCCCGATTATGTCGATTCAATTATATCGTCCTCATTATTTCACTCTTCATTGCTCTTTCTTATGCTTCACCGGCTTGGTTATCCAGAAGGAGATACGGATCAGAATAAGTCCCGACACTGCTACGGCTGCTCCCGTCCATGCAGGGTCAAGGTATCTGCGCAACTGCATATACTCGAAAAGCACAAACGTCACAACGCTGATACCCCATAGTACATATCCTAAGATCGAAGACATTTTAAAGCTTCTCACAAACAGGATACCCAATCCGAATATAGCGGTCAATACCCAAAGAAAAATTTCCATAATTTCAACCTGTTTTAAGTTAGCTACGGTAAGTAATCGCTGCCGGATTCCACTTGTCGATGGGGGTATGGGCTGTCTTCACATAGCCGATGGGTATCACATTGAAGGGGACGAAATCGGCAGGTATCTGAAGTATGCTGTATACGCTTGTTATGCGGTCCTGATGCGGATAAAGGGCTGTCCACACACTGCCCAAGCCGAGCGCGTGAGCTGCAAGGAGAATGTTCTCGGAAGCTGCCGACACATCCTGCACCCACAATTCTGCGTCCTCACCCTCAAGGAAGCGGCTCTTGTCGCCACAAACCACAATCGCCGCCCCTGCCTCGTTTGCCATACGGCAATAAGGCAATGCTTCAGCCAGCTCCTTAAGCAGGTCACGGTTGGTGACCACCACAAACTGCCACGGCTGACGGTTCACTCCCGTAGGAGCAGCCATAGCTGCCTGAAGGATAGTCTGAATGTCATCAGGATCAATCTCCTTAGAGGGGTCAAACATACGGTCGCTTGTGCGTGTGAGTATATTATTAATGATAATCTGCGCCTTCTCCTTATCAGTAATCTTATTTTCCATAACTATTATGTCGTAAATTAAATGGTTATATCTCAAATCTCATTTCAGACCATAATATTCTGCAAGCGAAGCTATATTAATATTTAATATAAATCCTTCTATTAATATACCCTCGTATTGATATGATTGGTCCTTAAATATTAAACCCCAGTTCTATAAGCATTGTTCACTTATTTCTACACTCTTTAAGAGTTTATATTCCAATCCACCTCTACTCCCATACCTCACTTACCACCAACCTTATCTGACCCTATCCTACACTCATAACTTTAAAAGCTGTTACCCTAAAAGGGTATTAGATACCCCCTACAAAAGAAAGTTTAATTATTATTTTGTTTTTTTATCTAAATTTTTAAAGAAAAAATTTTGCCTTTCACACGTAAATTACTAATTTTGCGCGAAGTTAGGATGAAATTACTATCAAACATTGATTCTATTTCTTTCTTCTGGTTGTAGAGGTTTTAGTTTCCCTTTGAATGTATATAAGTGCTTAAATATTTTTTTATACTTAAACATTTATCACATTATATCTATAAATCGTTCTTAACTAACCTATGTTGATGCCATCTGACCGCCATAACAATCCATCTTTTACCCCCCCCCATCAAGAATGTGGTAAAAGATTATATATCAGCCAATTAAGACAGCTGATAGGCTTTGTTACGCTCGTCTTGGCAGTTTTTAATTCAGCTGCACAAATCTCTAATGACTACGACTATTCAGTAGAGGAAGTCAGGATAGACTCTACGGAAATACACTTCCGTCAGTCGCAATCAAATCTTGACCTTAATCTTGACAACAACGGAGCACGGCTTGATAGATTGCCTAAAGAGCCTAAGTCTTTTTATATGGATCTGCGCACCAATATGCTCTACGACTTAGCCGCCATACCGAACATCGGCGCAGAATTCTACTTAGGCAAGAACTTCTCAATCCTTGCTAATTGGATGTATAGCTGGTGGGATTCTAACCCGCGCCATCGCTATTGGCGTATTTACGGAGGTGACATCGGAGCAAGATGGTGGTTTGGTAACAAAGCCCATACAAAACCACTCACAGGCCATCACCTCGGCATCTATGGCGGCGTACTGACATTCGATTTCGAATGGGGAGACAAAGGCTATATGGGCGGTGTACCCAAAGGCACTCTTTGGGACCGTTGTCTCGTCAACTCCGGCATCGAATACGGCTACTCCCTCCCTATCGGTCCCTATCTGAACATTGACTTCTCAATCGGATTTGGCTACTTAGGTGGACGCTATATAAAGTATTTCCCATTTGACAATGAATATTTTCGGGAGAAAGAATATAAAATGAACTATTTCGGTCCCACCAAGGCTGAGATAACACTAATATGGCTTATCGGTCGTGGCAACCGAAATATTAAGAAGGGAGGTGAGAAATGAGATCCGATTATTTTAAAACCACTTCTCTTATTATAGGAGCAATGTTCCTGCTCACCGAAGGCTGCGCCCACAAAGAGCTGAACAACGATGCTCCGACCACAATTGCCGAAAACGTAGAGATAGTTTTCGATTGGAGCAAGGTGTCCTCTCCTCAAGCATCCACTATGGAGCTTTACCTTTATTCTGACTCTCACGAGGTGATGACCTATTCGTTTAACAACCGCGATGGAGGTCTTATCAGGTCTTATGGGGGAAAGCACACTGCCGTATGCCATAGCAATGACGACCCCTATGCCCTTCACGTGCGCAACCATCACGCTCACGATGAAGTGGAGATATACACCGACAATACCTCTACGCTCGTAGGTCAAGGAATCTCGACACGCGGTCTGCCACGTGCACCGGGCACAGAGCAGGAACCCCTACGTGCTACTCCCTCTATGTTGTACGGAACCCATCACCTTAATCTGAATCTAAAGGTATCAGCCCACTCCCAAACCGTAACATTATATCCGGAGGAGTTGGTATGTCATTATTCGGTGGAGTTTATAGATGTGGAGAATCTGCAAAATGCCGACCTGCGCATTGATGCCTGTATCTCGTCGCTTGCCGGAGGTTATAAACCGGGCAGAATGGAAGCTACTGATGAAGCTGTGTCACACACCTTCACACTGACTGCAGACAATGATATGAAATCGCTCCACTCCCAATTCCTGACCTTCGGTGTGCCTCCGGGTGAAGAACTCCCACATATGGTGTGCCTATATGTCGCTTTGAAGAATAAGACAGGCAACTTCTATACCTTCGACGTATCCGACCAGGTGAATCAGGCTCCCGACCCGCGTAATGTCAATATCAAGATCTACGGACTGAAATTGCCTGAACTTCCCGATGACCCACCCGACAATCCTCCCGTAGAAGGAGGAGTAAGCGTCGAAGTTGACAGCTGGAACACCATCCATTACGACCTTAAAGTATAACCGCGTATGATCACAACCTCTTATGCAACCCTACTTTCTTACCCTCAAGCAACAAAATAATAATAAATAATCCTATAAAACAACTCACCTATGAACAGACTTTCTTTAACTGCAATGGCAGGAGGTTTACTCCTCCTCGCCTCCTGTTCCCAGGAAGAGGTAATGAAGGCTCCTCAGACTCAGGAAGCCTTTCCGATCTCCTTCCGTGCCGGGGTCACCACACGCGTAAATCCCGACCTCGACTACTCTACCAATCCTGCCACGTTCTATGTGACAGCTTATGCCAACACCCACACGGATACCGACGGGGTGCTTCCTGACCCCCTCTTCACCGACGAACCGTTCTATATGATGGGTGCCAATCTCTATGCCAGCACCAGCAACCAAAAGTGGCCCAGTGAAGAGGAGGCAAGCCAGGTTGAATTTTTCGCCTACGCTCCCTCTCTTGAGGAAATCAAGAATGCCGCGCTGACCCAGCTTGATCCAAACGCCTCAAATTACCAAACACTACTTAATAATTATAATGAGGGTATCAAGTTCTACAACTGGTGTCGTGACGGTGTGACTCTCGACCCGATGAACCAAGAGAATACCACATTTGCCGGTGTTCAACTTTATAAAGGTTTCAAGCTCGGACGTTTCTATGTGGCATCCGACATCTCCAAGCAGGTGGATTTCATCACTGCGCATATATCTGCCCCTACTCCTAAGACTGAGGATGAATCAAAAATCGGTGTTGAACTGAAATTCCGTCATCAGCTTTCCAATGTCGAACTGCGCGCATTCTCCGGCAACAAGGATTACAACATCGAGATTGCCGGTGTAAGATTAGGACGTCCCTACACAGGGGGAGCCATCTTCAATTTCTGTGAGGCTCAGGTAAGTTCAAGTAATCCTGATGGAGGACAGTGGGGTATCTCAAAAAATCCCCAACGCTACCCGGTGGAATATATTTATGGAGAGGGTGATGATATTTACCGTATGGGCACCTATAATAACCTTACGGGTGGACAGGTGGTCAGCACCCCTGCACATTCGACAGCTGCAACTGCCCTTTCCATCATGGGCAAAGGTGGCAACGCAATGGTACTTCCCACAAAGAACGGTGCATGGGCAGGAGAGGAAAATCCCTGGATTGCACCGAAATATACTGCCCAGACGGGTAATCAGGACGATCCTTATCCTGATCAGAACCCTAATGCATGGAGTGCCGACGGTGAAGGAGATATGTATTTCAGCATACTTATCCGTGTCTCACTCAAACCTACCGGCTCAGAGCTTACCACTCCACAGATATATCCCTACGGCAACAACACTAATATGAACGTAGTGTATCTTGAAAAAGATAAGAATTCAAACAAGATCATTGGCCGCGTACCTTCCAAAACCTCGACTATAGGAGCAAACAATGAGATTGTAGAGTTCGGATGGGCTGCCGTGCCAGTCGCTGTCAACTGGGAGCGAGGCAAGAAATACGTATATACCCTTGACTTCAGTGATGGTGTAGGTATTCAGGATCCAGAGGATCCCCGTCCCGGCGCACCCATTATAGGTGATGGTATCAAGTTCTCTGTTTCTGTTGTCGACTGGACAGAGCAAGAGTTCAACCCCTCTGTTCCCCAGGAATAACCTTCTGCAAAAATTGCATTTCGGGGTAAACACAATTGCTCCGCCTATCAACTGAATTTAAGTATATGTATAAGAAAAGAGTGACATATTTTGCTCTTGGAGCACTTCTCTCTGCCGCTTCCTGCACAAAGGAGGCGGCAGAGCCGGAAGTGTATGAGTGGGAAAAAGGAGAGATCTACTTCCGTACATCTCTTGCCGACGTTTCGGCTACCAGAGCTATGGATATGACGCTTGACAACCTTGAGTCATTTCAAGTGACATGCTTTAATACAGGGGATATTAAGAAAGATGCAGGCGGCATCATACTGCCTTATTTCGCCGATGCCACATTCATACGGGATAATAAATCATCCCTTGTAACCTACAAATCCTCTCCCGCAGAGGGACCTCGTGATTGGCCGGAGAAAGACGGACTGCTGAAATTTTACGCCTTTTCTCCCTCCTGCAATGTTATGATGGCAGGCAATGCAGCTATCACTGAGCAGCATAGAGCGGACTATTTCAATCTGATAAATAATTCCAAGGAGAGTGGCTCAACAGTTAGCATAGACTACAAGTTAGGCACTCTACGTGTCAATCCCGACATATCCGGACAGTTTGATTTTGTCACCGCTTCCGCATCAGGCGAGAGATGGAAAGACTTCGCCGGCGGGGTGGCTCTCGACTTTAAGCATCAGATGAGCCGGGTCGAACTCAAAGCTTGGGGTGCCAATCCAAGCTACAATTTCGAGATTGCGGGCATACGTTTGGGCAATCCGGTTGTGGAAGGCGCGTTTAATTTAGCGTCCGGGGCTTCAGGCAGTTGGGAAACCTCCACAAATACTGTAAAGGGAAAGGTGGAATATATTTTTCGGGCAGAGGATAAGGGCGACAAGATATTCTGTATAAATGCCACAACCCACTCTACTCCGGAAACGGCAGGATCTTTGATGGGCACCGCAGGGGCAGCTATGGTAATCCCTACCTTCAACACGAAATGGGAAGGTTTGGCAGATCAGAATATAGACGTAAAGCCTTATTCTACTGAAAAAATGTATTTCAGCGTATTATTGAGAGTTACGGGTTCAAACAATGGCAATAAGATTTATCCTTATCCCGGCAATCCCGATAATATGACAGTGATATATTATGCCGTGGCTAATTCCGGAGAGATTATTTCACGTCTTTATCCGGGCGACACTCCCGATACTTTTTACAGAGACGAGCAAAGGCAACAGCCATATACAGCTGCCGAAGATGAGGAAATTAAAGATTTCGGCTGGGCAGCCATTCCTATCGACGTAGATTGGGAAGCAGGAAAAAGTTATGTCTACACATTGAATTATTCGGAAGGAATCGGCATTCACGATCCCCAAGACCCCGATCCCGGACGACCGATAGGGGTGCAGAACCCCATTACCTGGGGCGTGGCAGTCAGCAAATGGGATTATGCCGTAAAAAATGAGGATTACGATCCGGACTTAGACGTTCCCTAACCCCCTCACCTCTCTCCATATATTAACACCTCTCTTTTCAAATATAACTATGGATAAGAAAACAATAATATATTTTGCTCTTGGAACGCTCTTTGCTATCCCTTCGTGTTCACAAGAGGAACCCCTTGGAAATGAGAACAGAAGCAAAGACGACAGGATATATTTCCGTTCTTATCTTCCTGAAGTGACCCCTACCCGCGCACAGGTCATCTCCACGGATAATTTTACCACCTGCCAAGTCACCTGTTTTAATCC
>CAMWIF010000148.1 GCA_947174225.1 uncultured Porphyromonadaceae bacterium
CATTAGTATATATTATTTTTATTTATTTTCAGATTTCAGATCACGTCCTTCAAATTCATTGAGTTTAATTCGCCATTCTTCAGGAAGTGAGTGGGAATGTCCTGTAGCTGGGTCGAAGCTCACCATCACAGTTTCACAAATCGACTTGATTTGTCCCGTGTTTCTTTCGCGTATGGCTTGAAGGAGCTTGAAGCTTTTATCGTGGATAGATAGGCAGGTGGTAAGCACCTCAATCTCCTCTCCGAAGAAGATTGGGGCAAGGTAGGCGCAATTTACGTTTGCGATAACGGTGTCAACGTGTTTCCATTCCACTTTTTTACCTTGGACAGCTTCAAAATAATATGCTTTCCCTGTGTCATAGAAAGAGAAATAGACGGTGTTGTTGACATGTCCCAACACATCTACATCGTTGAAACGAATTTGTACCGGTGTGGCGTTGTGGAAAATAGATATGTCGGGTAGGTTGTTTGGATCCATAATTAATATTGTTTAGGAGCAGTGAAGCGGATATCTTCTATGATAACACGTCCCACTGTGGAATTGATTGCACGGCAGAGCTGCGAACGGTTCATTGAAAGCTCGTGGCGAAGGGAAGCGTTGCGCACCCCTACTGTCATCAGCGAGTCTTTCACCGTGGGGCGCATGCATTGTGCCGCCAGGTCGGGTCCTACCGTCAGACTCCAAGCGTCGATGGCTTTACGCTCGTCGAGGCGGTCTTGCATACAGTTGTCTTGGAATGCGAGACGTAACACATCTCCTATGCTCTGCGACTCTTTTCTCTCCATATCATTGCCGGCTTAATGGGGTAAATTGTCCGTCGGCTACATTCATAAGCGCGTAAGGTCCCTCCATTGCGGTAAGAATGTCGTCGAGATGCTTACGGTTAGTATCGGTTATGAATATCTGTCCGAAGGTGTCGGAAGATGTCACCTCGTGCATGATGCTTTCCACTCTTGAAGCGTCAAGCTTATCGAAGATATCATCAAGCAGGAGAAGGGGAGTGGTGCCGCCCGCCTCTTTGAGATAATCGAATATGGCGAGGCGAAGAGCTATGGTGAATGTCTTCACCTGACCTTGACTGCCCAAGCGGCGCAGGCTGTAGCCGTCAAGACTTGTTTCGAGGTCATCACGGTGTATCCCGGCAGAGGTATGGCCGAGAGCGAGGTCTTTGGCTCGCCGTTCGTCAAACAGTTCGCGCAGGGATTTCTCCTCCAGCTTGCTGCTGTAAGTGATGGATGTGACCTCACGTTCTCCCGACAACCTTGCGTAACATTCCTCTACCTTAGGAGCCAATTGCTCTACCCATTCCTTACGGTAGGCATGTATATACGCGGCAGCCTCCTCCATTCCGATTTCGATGCTTTCAAACAGTATAGGATCGTTTACTCCGGAGCGCAGCATCTTGTTGCGGCTCTCGAGGGCACGGTTGTAGCGTATGAGGGTGTTGAGGTAATCCGGATGTGCCTGAGAGATTACGGTATCCATTAATTTTCGACGCTCCTCTCCCGGACCGCGAATTATTTGGGAATCGTCGGGAGTGACTGTCACAATCGGGTAGCGACCTATATGCTCCGAAAGACGATGATATTCCTTGCCGTTGCGTTTGAGGCTTTTTGCCTTTCCTTTCGTAAATCCACAGGCGATTGTGTCGGTGAGGGCACAGTCGGTCAGGAAGTCCCCCTTCACAAGTAACAGTTCCTCACCGTGGCGCACGAGGGCACTGTCAGGTAAAGCCGACATGGGGCGAGCCATACTTAGGAAATGTATAGCTTCGAGGAGATTGCTCTTTCCCATACCATTCATCCCCAGGAGGCAATTGACTCCCGGGGAAAATTCTATGGTAGCAGAGGCGATATTCTTAAAATTGAGTATGTCGATGTTCTTAAGGATCATTCGTCGTCTTTTTCACCGTATGCAAGGTCGCCGGCGTCGCCGAGTCCCGGCACGATGTAGCTATGTGAGTTGATGTCAGGATCAATGGCAGCTGTCCAGATGGTTGTGATTCCTTCTGGTAACACCTCGCAAAGATACTCCATCGCCTGACGGGAGGCTATTACAGACGCCACATGCAGACGAGCAGGTGTACCCTTTTTGAGCAGTGCTCGATAACCAAGTTCCATTGAACTGCCGGTAGCAAGCATCGGGTCGATGAGAATCACTGTCTTGCCGTCGATTCTTGGGGTGGCCATATATTCTATGAGCACATCAAACTGGTCCCCTTTCTCCTTGTAGCGACGATATGCGCTGACGAAAGCATTCTCGGCTTTGTCGAAAAAGTCGAGGAAACCCTGATGGAACGGGATGCCGGCACGCAGGATGGTGGCAAGCACAATCTGATCGGTGATCTCGTGACACATAGCATAGCCGAGCGGAGTCTGCACTTTATCCTGAGTGTAGTCCATACGCTTGGAAATCTCATATGCCATTATCTCACCTATGCGTTTGAGGTTGTTGCGGAAGCGCATCGGGTCGTTCTGGATGTTGACATCGCGAAGCTCTCTCATATATCGGCTTACGAGACTTGGTGTCGTAGCGAAGTTGATGATTTCAATATTGTTCATAGTTTAGATGGAATTTATAGATATAACTGTTGTTTGCCGCTTTTTGTCGCATCTGAAAGAAAAACTTTTGCCGCGTCGCGGTCTTTCTCTATCTGTTGCCGCAGAGCCTCGATAGACTTGAATTTCATTTCATCGCGCAAGCGTTTACGGAAAATCAGCGAGATAGGATGTCCATATAGGTCGCCGTCGAAGTCGATAATATGAGCCTCAACGGTGCGTTGGTCACCGCGTCTCACTGTGGGGCGCGTGCCTATGTTGACTATCGCCTGACGGCGTGACCCGTCGGGCAGCACAGCGATTGCCGCATAAACCCCGTTGGCAGGGATAATCAATTCAGGTTGTGGAAGTAGGTTGGCGGTCGGAAATCCGATGGTGCGTCCGAGTCGGTTGCCTGTCACTACCGTCCCTGAGAGGGAGTAGTAGCGTCCTAACATCGACGTGGCTCTGTCGATGTCACCGGCAATGATTGCCTTACGTATAGCGGAGGAACTGATTCCTGCCACGAAGGGAGCTTCCACTACCTCGATCCCTAATTCAGCTCCTATACGTTTATAATCGGCTATGGAGAGGGTCACACCGTCTGAACCGAAGGTATTGTCGTAGCCTACCACTAAGCCGACGACACCGTACTCGTCATGAAGGCGTCGCATCCAGTCGCGGGCAGTGGTCTCCCTCATCTCTCTGTCGAAATGCATAACGAGTGCCATCACCCCGGCACCGCGTAACAGCTCACACTTCTTCTCCGTGGAGGTTATGGAGGATGGTGTGCGTTCCGGAGCGATTATGGTGAGTGGGTGGCTGTCGAAAGTTATGACTATCGGGTCAATATCTTTCTCAGCCGCTATCTCCTTGAGCTTTTCCACCACGGTGAGATGGCCTTTATGAACGCCGTCGAATGTGCCTATGGCAGCTACCGCACTTCTCACTTTGACACACCCTCCTCTCCGAGACGTTGGCAGACAGCGATCATAGAGTCGGTGCCGTTGTTGTCGATTTGGATAGCGTTCAGTCCTATTGAGCGGGCACTTTCACAGTTCTTGGCAGAGTCGTCGAGCATAACCGTCTCCTTGGGGTCAAGTCCGTAGCGGTCAACCACGTGTTGGAAAATTTCCGGGTCAGGCTTGCATAGCTTCTCTTGATAGGAAGTCACAACGCCATCGAAATAATCGTTGATGGTGAGTCCTTCCTGACGGAATGCCAAATCAATCCAATGGTTAAACATCAGCGGATTGGTATTGGAAAGCACAAACAGACGAAATCCCTTTTCACGCAGGTCGCGGATGGCTTGGAGTCGCTCGATAGGAATCTCCATAAGGAAACGCTCAAACGCATCACGGATTTCTGTGCAGGTTGTGTTGGGACGACATCTCGGGAGCATATCGTCGTAGAAGTCGGCTGTTGTGGAATGTCCGTTTTCAAGGAGCAGGAAGGGACCTTTCTGCTCATACTCACCGAGGAGTGCGGGTGCGTCTTGAATGCCGATTGCTTCGAGTGCATCGGCGGCACGTTGGCGGTTTAGGTCTATCACTACGCCGCCGAGATCGAATATTATATTTTTCATACTGCAAAATTAACAAAATTTTTGTCACTTCCCCGACAAAATATTATCTTTGTGGGAGATTTATGGGAGAAAACCACCTAAATTATAACAATCCACTATAAAATCATATAGCTATGACAAAACAAAGAGCAGTCGGAATCCTGACATCGGGAGGTGATGCCCCCGGAATGAACGCCGCTATCCGTGCGGTGACACGAGCCGCAATATTCGCAGGTTTCAAGGTATTTGGCATTATGCGTGGCTATCGTGGCCTTATCACAGATGAGATACAGGAGTTCTCAACCCAGAACGTGTCGAACATCATTCAGCGTGGCGGCACCATCTTGAAGACAGCCCGCTGTAAGGAGTTCCAGACTCCCGAAGGACGTCAGTGTGCCTACGATGTGCTCCAGCGTCACGGCATTGACAGCCTCGTTGTGATTGGCGGCGACGGCTCACTCACCGGCGCACGTATCTTTGCCAATGAGTTCTCATTCCAAGTGGTGGGCTTGCCCGGCACAATTGACAACGACCTTTATGGCACTGACTCCACTATTGGTTATGACACCGCCCTCAACACTATTATGGACTGTGTGGACAAGATTCGCGACACTGCCACTTCTCACGAGCGTCTTTTCTTCATCGAGGTTATGGGACGTGATGCCGGCTTCCTTGCCCTCAACGGTGCCATTGCTTCAGGTGCGGAGGCAGCCATCATACCGGAGATTTCCACACAGGTTGACCAGCTCGACGAACTTATCGCCAACGGTTTCCGCAAATCGAAAAACTCATCGATTGTGCTTGTGGCTGAGTCGCCCGCTACCGGTGGCGCTATGGGTCTTGCCGAGCGTGTTAAGAACGAATATCCCAACTACGATGTGCGTGTGACTATCTTGGGTCACCTCCAGCGTGGCGGTTCACCGACAGCACACGACCGTATACTTGCTTCTCGTATGGGTGCAGCTGCTGTCGATGCGCTTCTTGACGACCAGCGTAACGTTATGATCGGCATCAAGAACGATGAGATTGTCTACGTTCCCTTCACCAAAGCCATCAAGAACGACAAGCCCATCAATCAGGAGCTCCTCTCCACCCTCCGTCGCCTCTCCATCTAATCCGTCTATAGATTATTTGAATGTAACCGTCCGAAAAAGCTGGCTTGAGCTCAAGTCGGCTTTTTTCGGACGGTTGTCTTGAAATTCGTCTTGACAGATAGCTCTTAATAAAAGGAAATCACGACTGTCGCGATTTCCTTTTATTAAGAACTTATTAGTACATTTGAGAGAGTTTGGTGCCACCGTCGAGAGAAGGAGAAAACTCCGGCAGCACATTAAACATCTCTTTACCGAAGAGCGCGATGCCGTCAGTCAAGGTGTCGAATACACAGACATCTCCAGCCAAACCGCACACATCAATTGCCTCAATACCTTTAGTGCGGATGATGGATGCAATCTCAGCCGCTGCCTTCGGATTCTTGAATATGGAATATTCCTCTGTCTCACCATTCTCTCCTTTATATAAAAAGGTCACATCGCCCTGAGTTGTATAAAGAGGTTTAAAAAGCGGCTGCCACACTGCCGCTCCCACCGTATCGTGAACGCAGTGTATAGGCCATATGCCACCATTCTCCTTGAAAGAGCAATGCCCATAAGGATGACGGTCGGCAGTTACGATTTTATGCACATATTTGCCGTCATTGGCAGCGATATACTCAGCCAACTCATTCATTGCGTGTTCAGCACCTGGCACCGGCAAACTACCGATAATAAAGTCGATCTGCGGATCGACAATAAGCAGCATACGTTTCATAGGCATTATCAATTTCTCCAAAAGACAAAATTACTTACGTGACAAAAATCCTTCAGAAAACAAAAGATTCTTCAAAGAACAAAATTACCCAAAAACTTCCAAACCATCAAATCCTCAGTATTTCCTCTCGTCGTCCGTCAAAAGTTAATTCATTCATACGGAGGGTTAGATACTAATCCATCAAGAAATCATCATAATACTCAGATGGATATACTCTACCTATATTTGTGCCATATAATTGGAAAGAGGATATTTGTAGGGGTGGGATAAACTGAGGCTTATTAGCCGGAATCACGAATTTATCACGAATGTCCGTGAGTAATCTCCCCAAAACATTTTTGCCTTTTAGGTTGCTTGTTCCGTAAGGTATGGCGCCCCAGTCATCATCTTTAACAGAATACTCCACAATTTGATAACCACGAGTTTTTAGAAGCAAGGGTGCAAACTCCTCCCAATCTTGAATGAGTTTAACCATTAGGCTCCACCGCATAATGGAATATCTCACAGTGTCCCAATCTTGTCGCTGCAACTCAGAATACTTACGACTAATGGATTTAGCCTTCATCGCATTATCCTGACTGATGATTTAAGGCTTCGATATGAGGATATTTTAAAAATTGGTAGAGTTCATTAAGAATATTTCGTATTTCCCTATGTACTCTATCTTTTGAAAAATATATCTGGGGTAGGAGGTGAGCAAGTTCCTGTAGCATAAACTCAGCTTCATCTTCGCCGAATTGTTGTGCCCATTCATAGACATCCTTGGAAGAGATGAAAATACCATCTTCATTTCTGTAGTCTTTTATTATTTCATAGATTATTTGGGCTAATTCTTTCATCCTTACATCTATA
>CAMWIF010000149.1 GCA_947174225.1 uncultured Porphyromonadaceae bacterium
TGACAACACTGTACGCACTGCCGAGGTTGATCTCTCTACCGGTGTAGTGACTCCATCAGGTAGCATTGACCGTAATATTGCTATGAACCCGGAGAATGGCGATATTTGGCGTGCTGTAGTGGTGCCCCAGACGGTAGAGTCGGGAAAATCGACGATAGGCATTACTATTGATGGCATAACTTACAATTTCAACCGAGATGGAGGTATGACGTATGCCTCCGGTAAGCTGCACACCTTTACAATCAGCATAGACTGTAAAGAGGGTAGCGGTGACTATAGCTTGACTTTGGTGAATGAAGATATCCTTCCTTGGGAAGCAGATAACTCATCGCACAATTTTGAAGCCAATTCCTATTTGATAGTCCATGTGGCTGAGGCAGGGGCTCTTAAAGCAAGTCTCGAAGCTCTTAACTGTGATTTGTCTACACTTAAGAATCTGAAAATTACCGGACAGCTTACGGAAGAGGATTTTCGTGTTATGCGTGAGGAGATGCCGGAGTTGACTTCACTTCATCTTGGTAGTGTCAAATTAGTACATTGTGGCTATCGGGTAGAAACAGAAGGTGTGGATCAGATGGATTGGCCCATAGAATATGCTGACGATATGATTCCTGAGAATGCCTTAAGCTCGCATAATACACTAAGAAGGGTGGTGTTACCCGAAGGTGTCAAAAGAATTGGCTTCGGTGCTTTCAGTGGTCTGCGCCTCACATCAACACTTGTGATTCCTGAGAGTGTAAAAAGAATTGATGAAGGTGGTTTTAGCAGTATAGGTGATGAAGCTACAATCATTATGCCCTCATCATTAGAATATATAGGTAGATCTGCTTTCTTTGGTCTTGGGGCTCATATGGAACTTAAATTGAGCAACACTATCAAATATATAGGAGACATAGCCTTTTGGGACGCACCGAATGTAACCGGTGTTTTCAATTTGCCTAATAAAATAGAATATTTGGGAAATGATGCCTTTAACGGTTGTGGCCACGATCTGACCGGAGATATAATCATTCCTTCTACTTTAAAGGAGATTCCGGCATCGTGCTTTAGAATGGGTTTTGCTAATGGCACCACACTTACTATCCCTGAAGGTGTGACTAAAATAGGTGATTCTGCTTTTGCAGGACTGAAATTTAATAATCACGTTTATTTACCCTCCTCAATAAAGTTTATTGGTAATAATGCCTTTATATACTGCTCATTTAAGGGGGGTGTGACTTTATCCGAAAATATTGCTTACGTAGGCCCCAACGCCTTTGCTATCTCTTCATTTGGCGGAGAACTGAAATTCCCTTCAGTTCAGAATATTACAAATTCGCCTTTTGCAAGCACCCAAATAGAATCGCTGGTGATTGGTGATAACATTTTGCAGATTTCACGCGAAGCTTTCTCAAGTTGTACGGCACTGCGTTTTGTTACCATAGGCAAGAACGTTGAGTTTATTGGTGAAAATGCATTTGCGGATGCTTGGTCATTATCTACGGTGATATGCCTTGCACCGGTTCCTCCCGTGATAAGAGGAAGCGCTTTCAGCGGATTTGATACGGATAAGGTAATATTGGAAGTGCCAGAAAGTTCGGTTGAAGCATACAGGGCTGCCACCGGGTGGAATGTATTCCAGAATATTACCCCTCACCATGAATTAGCGTTTAATCTCCCCGATATAGTATGTCTTGACAAGGGGATTACACGCGAGGGTATGGTACGTGCCGAAGGTGCATGGAGTGTGGTAGAATGTCCGTCGTGGGTACATGTCTCTCCGGATCATTCAGATTATAAAGATGAGGTGACGGTTACGGTCGATCAGATGCCGGCAGGCTCTGAGGGTAGAGAAGGGCAGATTGTATTTAAGCTGAATGATAAGGATTACACTACCTATACCACTGTGCGCCAGCTGTCATATGAACACGCTCAAGACACTGAGATTGTGCTCCAGACAGCCTCTGCGAGAGGGCAGGAAGTGCCTGTCTTTATAGTGGGTGAAGGCTTTGGTGCTGAAAAAATTGTCAGCGGTGAATATATGCGCAGAATGGAAGAGACTATGGAACAATTCTTCTCGATAGAGCCATATAAGACTTATCGTGACTACTTTACTGTCAGCACTGCCATTGCATGTTCTCCCGATGACAATACAGGAGATCTTTATACTTATAAAGAAAACTGTTTTGATACGGACGGTGTGACGCCAGATGCGGATATGCTGAAAAACTATGTAAAGCGAGTGTCGGAACACGCAGGAGCCAATATGAATAACTCTTTGGTGATTGTGGTGACAAATCAGAATAGTTTTGCCGGTTGGTCTGAGATTGATTGGGAGGGTTGTTCCATGGCTTCCGTTGGCATTGTAGAGGATGTATATCCATATGATCAGCGTGGTCTTGTTCAACATTATGCCGGAGGAGCTGCCTTTGCCGGTCTTGCCAATGAATCAATAGCTCATTTTGAACATATTAAGGGCTGTACATGTCCGGGCTGTTCAGATTTAATGAGATACCTCGATATGAAGGGACGTGGATATTTTGCCAATATCACAATGTCGTCTAAAATGGCAGACGCACCGTGGAATGAATTCATTTTTCATCCCAAATATAGCCTGATGGTTGATATGTGGGAGGGTGGATACCGTCATCTCAGAGGTGTATGGCGTTCGGAGGCTAACAGCGTCATGAGCTCTTTTATAAGTTACTACAACACCATATCCCGCTATACAATCTATAAGGAAATCATGCGTCGTTCCGGGAGCCGGACGTCACTTGATGATTTCATAGCAAACGATATAATAGAAATTCCGCAATAATGAAAAATAAATATTTATATCTTAGTGCCTTCTCACTGCTGCTTGCATCATGTAGCGACGACTCGGTTAAAGTCGATGTGTCCGATGTGGAGAATAAGGGTGTTATAAGGCTACAGGCGGAGATTGACCAGGCCAATGTATCGAGAGCCAATGATTCAGGTTTTGCCGATGGCGACCGAATAGGTGTTTTCGCTGTGAGTTTCACAGAGGATATTAATCCCGGTGTATTGGCTCCGACTGGCAATCTTGCCAACAATGTGCGTTTTACGTTTGATGAAACGTCGAATGCTTGGACTGGTGATCGTCAGCTCTATTTCTTGGATGAGAAGACCCCGGTAGACTTCTATGGATGTTATCCATATGATCCGGAATTAGATGAGGTAGATGCCTACCCATTCTCCGTAGAGCGCAATCAGTCTACAGACCCTGATAATGGAAAACTTGGTGGCTATGAGGCTTCCGATTTTCTGTGGGCTAAGTCAGCGGGAGTAACTCCATCTACACCCCTTGTGACGCTTACTTTCAAACATATTTTAGCGGCTGTTCAGGTGTCTCTTGTTGAGGGTGACTATTTTGATGAGGGAGAATGGGCACAGCTTGAGAAGACAGTCCTTGTAGCCAATACTAACCGTAATGCTACGATCAACCTCAGCAACGGTGATGTTTCTCTTGCCGGAGATAAGGATGGCAACCCTATAGTTATGAATCCCTATAAGGATGATTACCGTGCGGTTGTGATTCCTCAGACTGTAGCTGCCGGAGACCAGTTAATCTCCATTACGGTTGACGGTCAGAGTTATGAGCTTATAAAGGAGGAGGATATGACCTATATTCCCACCAAACTTCATAAGTTTACAATTCAGGTAAACAAATCTTTGCCGAAGGGTGATTATGAATTTGTGCTTCTTGATGAGGCTATCACTGCATGGGAGAGTGATCCGGTATCCCATGACGGTAAGGTTAAAGAGTATATCGTGGTTGAGGTGGCGGAAGCAGGAGGACTTGAAGCAGCGTTGGCAGCAGCTAAACTTGTGCCCGCTGAAATTCTCAATCTTAAGATTATAGGAGAGTTAAATCAGGATGATTTTTACTATCTCCGTAGTAACCTAAAGTATCTTGAGGCATTAAATATAAAGGAGGTAACACTGCGTCAGTGTGAATTCGAATATGAGAAATGGGAAGATGGATGTATACCTCACGAAGCCTGTCATGACATGTTGTATCTAAAAACTGTTGTTTTTCCGGATAAAGTGCTAAAGATTGGAGATAGTGCTTTCAGGAACACCAACTTGACAGGTTCACTTGATTTTCCCGAAGGATTGGAATATATTGGAGAAGGTGCTTTTAACAATGGAGAGGGATACAGCCAATCCAACACCAACCTGACGGGAACATTGACCCTTCCTTCCACTCTTAAGTATTTAGGAGGTGGCGCATTTGGAAATTGTGATTTCACCGGACCACTTGTTCTTCCGGAGGGATTGGAGGTGATTGGAGCAGGAGCCTTTGCGGATTGTGAGAATTTCACCGGCGAATTGCATCTTCCCAGTTCCCTTAAAGTATTAGGTAGGAATGCTTTTGCAAATACAAATCTTGTAGGTAATTTCATCATTCCGCGTCACCTGACAGTAATAGAGCCATTCTTTTTCCCGAAGGTCGTGTCTTTCTCATGGCCGGAGCATCCTGTAGAGATTTTAAGCGAATCTTTTTGTAATACTGATCTGCGTGGAGATCTCCGTATTCCGGAGACCATCACACATATCGGCAGAGCTGCATTTGCCGGAACAAAGTTTAGCCATATTATCTTGCCGCAGAATCTGGAATTTATAGATGATAATATGTGTTCGTGGATGGAAAACCTACTGGACACTGTGGTGATTCCACCATTGATAGAGACAGTAGGTGAAAGAGCATTTGCTGAATGTCGGAAATTGGATGCCATAGTCTTACCAAAGAAATTGCAAAGAATAAGAAGTGAGGCTTTTCAGAATTGCTACTCACTTACATATATTCACTGTCAGGCTATTGAGCCGCCGGCTTTGGAGGAGAACTCCTTTGATGGAGTGAATAAAGACAATTTCACCGTTGAAGTACCTGAAGAGAGTGTCGATGCCTATCGCAATGCTCCCGGTTGGAGAGAGTTTAAACGCATTGCTGCCTATAAGAATTTCGTGGCACGTCCCTCCAAGTATAATGTGCTGAACAAAGGTGGAAAGAGAGAGATTATCCTTAATGCCGATGCGGAATGGGAGATGACAGAGTGTCCGGAATGGTGTCATATCGACAAAACATCAGGCTCTATGAAGACTGTCATCAATCTCACCGTTGATGAAATGAGCCACGGTTCAAGCCCTCGTACAGGCATAATTACTTTCCGCATGAATGATGCCGATGAGCATCTCACCCATATCAATGTAGGCCAGTATGATTACGAGTATGATGAGGATGAGTACGTCCAGCTTCAGAAAGCCACAAAAGGGGCAGGCATAGACCTTTTCTTCGTGGGAGACGGGTATGATGCGCTTGATATATCCAACGGTTTATACCTTAATGATATGCAGCAAGAGGCAGAATATCTCTTTGCCGTTGAACCTTATACTACTTATCGTGACTACTTCAACGTCTATACATCAATTGCTTTATCTGAAGACAGCGGAGTGGAATCATTGAATAGATGGAGAAATACAAAATTTCATACCTGTATTGGCGACGGAAGCACGCGTCTGTCGGCTGATTGGCAAGCTGCTATGGACTATTGCGCCCAAACTGTCACACCGGTTGCCAACAAGACAAACGGGCAGATAGGAGTCATATTATTGTGTAATAGTGATATGTATGAGGGAATATGCTATTCGTCGGGAGATGCCTTCTGTGGAGTTGTCACCAAGAGTACACAGGATTATCCTAATGATGCGCGTGGCATTGTGCAACATGAGGTCGGTGGACATGGTTTGGGTCTGCTTGCCGATGAATACATGTATCATTCAGCTTTTATACAGAAGTGTAAGTGTAGCTGTTGTGCCCATACAGAGGGTCTTAAGGCCGACCATGAGAATGGTTTTGGCTTTAATCTCTCATTGAACGGTAAATATAAGGAGGTGCCATGGTCGCATCTTATTTTCCATAAGAATTACGGAGATATTGTAGACGTTTATGAGGGTGGCTATTTCCACACCCGTGGCGTATATCGTTCGGAACTTAATTCATGTATGAATAATAATGTGCCTTACTTCTCAACTTGGAGTCGCCAGCTCATAGTGGAGCGTATCATGAAATTAGCGGGAGAGAAGTTTGACCTTGACAGCTTCTATGCGAACGATAGCCGAGCAGTGGGTCGTGATTTCACAAGCACTACACGCAGCGGTGTCAATGATGCCGCTATCAATGGTAGGAGAGGTCATGCACCGGTTATCATAAAAAACTATAAATTTGGAAAGAAAGGAGGTAAACGATGAAAACTCCCTATAAATATATCCCCTTTCTGTGTTTTTGCGCAGTTATAGGTGCATGTTCCGACGACAGCATGAGATTACCGTCAGAGGAGAACAGCGAGCAACTTCCCATTACTCTCTCAGCAGCATATCCTACCGCGACAAGAGCTTCGGATGCAGGTTTTGAGGATGGCGACAAGATGGGTGTATATGTTATGGACTATTCCGGAGATACTCCTGAGGAGATCACTTTTGATGATATACATGCCAAGAATGTGAAATACAGCTTCAATGCTTCTGACAATTCGTGGACCGGTACCACTACGTTGTATTGGAGTTCTAATGCTACCCCTGCTGATATCATAGGCTACTATCCTTTCATTTCAAGTATTAATGATGAGAGAGCGGTGGCGTTTTCCGTTGCACGTCGTCAGGACGTTGCCGGCAGTGAATCGCAACTCGGTGGTTATGAGGGCAGTGATTTCCTTTGGGCGAAGGCAGAGA
>CAMWIF010000150.1 GCA_947174225.1 uncultured Porphyromonadaceae bacterium
CGCTACCGTGCGGCGAAAGCCACGACTACGGCAAGCCGACTAATGCTTGAAGATACCGAAGAGAAAGTATCATTACAGGTGAGCCAAGCACAGTTCAGCTTTGATGAGGCTAAAAAGACCTACGCGATGACCGTAACCAATCTATCGAAAGCCGACGAAAACCTGCGTCAAGCCCAACTCGCTTTCAAAGAGGGAATGCTGACCACTAATGACGTCATAGGTGCCCAGACAGCGTGGTTGCAAGCCAACTCTGAAAAAATCGACGCTGAAATCGGCATACGCCTTTGCGAGACTTACCTTTCAAAAGTGCTTGGCAATCTAATTTACTAATAACTTATCCACCATTAAATTAACCGACTTCCGGCATAATAAGACCACTTTAGTCCATATAAATTTCCAACAGATAAAAATATTCCTACCGCTATGGCTACCAACGATATAAAAACCAATTCTCTTTCTCAGACCAATTCAGATGAGGCAGCCGTCACCAAGAAAGACCGTATGCTCATCCTCACTATCATGATTGTACTTATCGTAATCGCCGCCCTCGCTATCTTCGGCTTCCTTGCAATCAAGCAGGGACCTGATACAGTGCAGGGTCAAGCTGATGCCACCGAAATACGCATCTCAGGCAAACTTCCGGGACGTGTGGCAGAAATCTTCGTAGAGGAGGGTGCAAAAGTCAAAGCCGGAGATACGCTTGTGAGAATCAAGTCCACTCTCGTAGATGCACGTTTAGGTCAGGCAGAGGCTATGGAGAACGCCGCGGCTGCTGCCAACAAAAAAGTCGATGCAGGCACCCGCACTCAGATTGTGCAAGCCGCTTATGAAATTTATCAGCAGGCAAAAGCTGCCTCCGGAATAGCGAAGAAAACCTACGACCGTATGGAGAATCTGTTTGCCAAGGGAGTTGTGAGCGAACAGAAACGCGACGAGGCTAAAGCTGCCTACCAAGCTGCCACAGCGGGCGAATCGGCTGCCAAGAGCCAGTATGAACTTGCAAAGTCAGGCGCACAGAAGGAGGATAAGGAAGCAGCCCTCGCTATGGTGAATGTGGCTAAAGGAAGTGTGAATGAGGTTAACGCCCTACTCGAAGACCAGTATCTCGTAGCACCGTATGACGGTGAGATCACCACAATCTATCCCCACGTATCAGAGCTCGTGGCAACAGGCGCACCTATCATGTCGCTCCAGAAAAATGACCACTGGGTAGTGTTTAACGTGCGTGAAACACTCCTTAAAGATATCACCTTAGGCTCAAAGTTGAAAGTCAGAATCCCTGCACTCGATAAGGAGGCAGAGGTGAAGGTTTTCTATATCAAAGACCTCGGTACCTACGCCAACTGGCAAGCCACAAAATCCACCGGCGACTTCGATGCCCGTACATTCCAGATCAAAGCACGTCCTGAAAAAAATATTGAGAACCTTCGTCCGGGTATGTCGGTGATTCTTGAGGGACAAAAGTAATCACCTTCATCCTACTGAGTTATGAAAGCTATTTTCATAAGAAGCGTACTCCAGATTGTGAGAAGGCCCATCTATTGGTTGGCTTTCTTCATTCTGCCGTTGTTCTGCTTCCTATTTCTTACCAATCTGATGGAAAACGGACTGCCGATAAAAGTGCCTGCCGCCATGGTCGACAAAGACGGCTCGGCGCTCTCACGTTCCGTCACCCAGCAATTGGGAGGAATGGAGATGGTAGACTTGGTGGCAAACTGCAACAGCTTCACTGAAGCGCGCCATAAGATGCAGGAAGGTGAGATTTTCGGATACTTCTTTATACCTGAAGATTTCCAGCAGGATCTCTTCGCAGGGCGTAAGCCGGTGATAACCTTCTACACCAATATGACGTATTTCGTGCCCGGCTCACTGCTTTTCAAGACTTTCAAGACCACCGCCCTATATACAAAGGCGGGGATTGCCTTAAACGTGATGGAGTCGGTGATAGGAGCTACTGAGGAGGAGGTGACACCATTGATGCTCCCTATAAACATCGATGCGCGTGCCATACACAATCCGGGAATGAACTATGCCATCTATCTATGTAATTCATTCATCCCCTGTGTGCTCCAGCTGATGATTTTCCTTGTCACCTGTTTCTCCTTGGGGCAAGAACTAAAATACGGCACCTCCGTGAAGCTACTCCGTATGGCTAACGGCTCAATAATCAAGGCTCTTGCAGCCAAGCTTCTTCCCCAGACCATAATATGGCTTGTGGTGGCAATATTTATGGAGTCTTGGCTATTCAAGATAAACGGCTATCCTGTCTATGGATCCTGGTTCTGGCTCACAGTCTCTGAGGTGATGTATGTGTTCGCGTGCCAAGGACTCGCAGTGTTCTTCTTCGGCATTCTTCCGAGTCTGCGTCTCTCACTCTCAATCTCAGCTCTTTTAGGCATACTTTCCTTCTCAATAGCCGCTTTTTCTTATCCTGTGGAGAGCATGTACACCTCAATCGGCATCTTCAGCTGGATTCTCCCGATAAGATACAACTTTCTTATCTATATCGACCAGGCACTTGACGGAGTTCATGTCTATTATTCACGAATATGGTTTGTGGCATATATAATCTTTATGCTTCTCCCCTTCACAATACTGTGGCGCATAAAGAAGGAAATGGCAAAACCGGTGTATGCCCCCTAAACAGTCTTATCTATGTGGAAATCTATAAAATCAATAATCAGTCAGTTTCTGGAGGTGTATTGCCGTGAGTTTAAGCTGGTGATTCACGACCAGGGCTTGCTAATATTCTTTATTCTGCTCCCGTTGGCTTATCCTATAGTCTACTCTCTTATCTACAATCCCGAGCAAGTGAGAGATGTGAAGCTGATTGTGGTTGACCACGACCGCAGCAGCATCAGTCGTGAGCTTGTGCGCAATCTCGATGCCACTCAGGAGGCATGGGTAATCGGCTATGCGGCAGACCTCCTTGAGGCACGGAGAGCTATGGCAGATAAGAAATGTTTCGGCATACTTGAGATTCCCGAAGGGTTCGGGCGGAAAATAGGCAGAGGTGAACAGGGAAATGCCGCACTCTTCTGCGAATCGAGTCTTCTGCTCCGCTACCGCTCCTTCCTCGTGGCAAGCACCAACGTATCGCAGGCAATGGGGGCAGAATTGCTCACCCAGAAAATTAATACCGTGGCACCCCTTGCCACCACCATCACCGACGGTGACCTTATGCCCATCGAGTATATTCCTATGGGCAATATCGAAAGCGGTTTCGATTCGTTCATTATGCCCGGTGTGCTGATTCTCATCTTGCAGCAAAGCATTATTTTGGCAGCTGGAATGGCAGGTGGCGCAAAGAGAGAAAAGCCGGAGCTTATGGGCTATAACGGTGTCAACGAGGCTCCCAGCGTAGCAATGACAATGTTCGGGCAGATGCTATGTTATGCCACTATTATCTTCTTGCCGGTGATATATCTCACCCACTATGTCCCACTTATGTTCTCCTTCCCGATGGCAGGTGATTTCCTTGAAATCATTGCTTTCCTTCTTCCTATGTGCATAGCCTCGGTTGCACTCGGATTCTGCTTGCAAGGTATAGTATGGGAGAGGGAATCGGTGTTTGTGATATGGGTGGTCACTTCTGTAATATTCCTCTTTCTCTCAGGACTCACCTGGCCCCGCTATGCCATGTCGCCTTTCTGGCATTTTGTCAGTGACTGCGTACCAGCCACCTGGGGTGTAGAGGGATTCATAAGAATGAACGCAAACGGAGCGTCACTCTCGCAAGTTCACAATGACTATATTCACCTGTGGATTCTTGCCGGCGTATATCTTGTACTTGCCTACTGTGTACAACGTTGGGTAGTGCGTCCCTCCCTATTTAAAGGTTATGATGCCTATGCCGAGGCAAAACGTAGAGCAATCTAAATATCCTGAATCTTATTGTCTGAAAGTGTAAAATTAAATTCCTAAGATATTTCTCACCACAAGCCATAGTATAAGTAAGGTTATAAGTGTGGCTATGGCAAGAGGTGAAAACACCTTCTGATAGAGACGCGGTCGCTTCGTGCGCTGCGTCTCTGTCCATATCATAAACACAATGAAAGGGAGAAGCACAAGCCCGAAAGCGTTTGCGGCAAAGGCTCCCGCTATGTCGCCGTGCAGGAGGGCGTGAATCATCCGCTGGCTTCCGCAGCCCATACATTGAAATCCCGTGAGCCGGTGAAACAGACACTGGGGCATAAAACGGCTCTCCATAGGGTCGAAGAGATAGTAGAACACCGCTCCCCCTAAAAGAATCAGTATAAGAGAAACCACGAGCAAAGCCCGTGGTTTTATCTGATTATTCAGCATAATGTTTCACAATTTTTCATTATGAACCGCTCACCATCATTATCGGCACATACAAGGTAGCAGAAAGCACACCGAGCACAAATGACACAATGATCCATATCTCTGCCCTGCGTGAGGCTCTCTTAGCTCCTTCAATGTCGCCTGTATAATATTTGGTGCTGACCTGCGAAGAGAAGATTATAGCCACCACGCCCGGCACCAGACAACACAATACAGTCATAATAACCGACCATACAAGATAAGTAGGAGGCATAGGCTCGTTGTTGACAGGGCGATTGCCGTAGCCCTGACCCTGATATTGCGGACTACCCCCCAAAGGTTGCTGACTATATTGTGGATTCTGCGCAAACGAAGGAGCGGAAGGAATAGGGGGCACCTGCTGAGGCTGTCCCGGAATAGGGGGAGGTGTGGCTCCAGAAGCGGCAACTCTCGCAGCGGCTTCCTCAGCTCTCTTGGAGTCGAAATCTATCTGGAGAGTCTCAGCCCATTCCTCATCTACGGTCTTGGGAATCGGGGGCATATCCGCTTTTCTTTCCTGATCCACATGCTTATCGATAGCAGCCAAAGCTGCTACCACCTCACGCGGAGCTTGTTCAGCAGATGTAAGCGATACAAGTCGCTCCGGATACTCCTCCTTCACCCATTCGGCAAGCACGCCGTCATAGTCCTCGAAAGCATATAGCTCTATATCTCGCGAAGTGAGCATTGACCTAACTTCTGCAAGCTCATCAGGAGTGCTTTCAGGTGTGACACCTATCACCTCCACGTCAAACTGACTGAACCGCTCCTTTAGGGCATCAGCATCGCCGTCGGTGACTACCGCATCAATCCGGATGCGATTGCCCTCGTTAAACAAAGTTATGAGGCGCTCTGTGCTCTCGGCATCCCCTGAAGTGAATACTGCTATTTTTCTCATTTCCCTAAAAATTAAAACTATTCAAACTACTGTTCACACCTGCTGCATCTCCACAAGACGGCGGTAATGACCATTGAGCGCTATAAGCTCGTCGTGTGTGCCACGTTCCACAATGCGCCCGTCGTGCATCACACAGATAAGGTCGGCGTTGGCTATGGTAGAAAGTCTGTGAGCTACCACCAAAGTAGTACGGTCGCGCATAAGGCGTTCCAATGCCTCCTGCACCAGTCGCTCGCTCTCTGTGTCGAGGGCAGAGGTAGCTTCATCCAAGATAAGGATGGGAGGGTTCTTCAGCACAGCCCGCGCTATACTTATACGCTGACGCTGACCGCCCGAAAGGCGTCCGCCACGGTCGCCCACCATAGTGTTGAAACCGTCCGGGGTAGCCATAATGAAATCGTAGGCATTAGCAATCTTGGCAGCAGCCTCTACCTGCTCCATCGTAGCATCGGGGGTGCCGAAGGCTATGTTGTTGAAGAAAGTGTCGTTGAAAAGTATCGCCTCCTGATTTACATTTCCCATAAGTGAGCGCAGCTCGTTTACCTTATAGTCTTTCACATTGTGACCATCAACCTCCACAATACCCTTATTGACATCCCAGAAACGCGGGATAAGGTCAACAAGCGTTGACTTTCCGGAACCGGACTGCCCTACAAGCGCGACAGTCATTCCCGGTTTCACTTCAAGCGACACATTGTTTATCACCTTACGCTCCCCGTCGTAGCTGAACTCAACGTCTTTGAGACATATGCTGCCACGCTCGGCATCTTTTGCAGAGAGAGCCACAGGCTTTGACGCATCCTTTATAGGGTTGTCAGCCGAAATAATCATATCGATTCGCTTCAGAGCGGCAAGACCCTTCTGTATAGTATAGCCTACCTTCGACAATTCCTTGGCAGGGTTGATGAGGCTATAGAAGATTACCATATAGTAGATAAAACTTGAAGCGTCAATCATCGAAGTGCCGTCAAGAATGAGCGTGCCGCCAAACCAGAGCACTATACATATGGCAATCGTGCCCAAGAACTCGCTCATCGGGTGAGCAAGGGCGTAGCGGCGTTGTATCGAGTTGCTGACTTCAAGGAATTCATTGGTTTCCGCTCCGAACATACGTTCCATCTGCTTCTCCGCATTGAAAGCCTTCACCACACGCAATCCGCCGATGGTCTCTTCCGTGGTGGAAAGGATAGTGCCCAACAACTCCTGAGCACGGAGTGACTTAGCTTTCAGTTTCTTTCCGACACTGCCCATAATCCAACCGGCAATAGGGAGCAGGACAAATACAAAGAGGGTGAGCTTCCAGCTTATCACAAGCATCATACCCAAACATCCTATAATCATAATCGGCTGCTTCACGAGGGCTGCGAGACTTGCCGCCACCGACACCTCTATCTCCGTGACATCTCCACTTAATCGGCTCATAATGTCCCCCTTTCTCTCGTGGGTATAGAAGCCGATGGGGAGAGAGACAATTTTACGGTAAAGAGTGTTGCG
>CAMWIF010000151.1 GCA_947174225.1 uncultured Porphyromonadaceae bacterium
TGAAGGTTTTCTTCAAACATATCGCTAATTTTGCAGTTGCCAGTTGAGAGTAGGATGGGTTTAGGACTATAAAAAAGAACTTTAATTACGCTTTTATGTTGTGAATTAAGAGTAAAAGTGTTAACTTTGGAAATATTTTTATGATCATGAGTTTAGGGATAACTGTAAATAAGGACAAGAATGGGATGTTGTTGGCTTATCTTACCAATAATATGCCAGATATTCATCTTCGTAAATTGCTGAAAATTATTTATTTGATTGATGAGCATTTTATGAAGTTGAGGGGGTTTCCGTTGACTTGGTTCGACTATTATGCGTGGGCCAAAGGTCCTGTTGCCCCTGAAGTATATGAAATTAAAAATGGAGCTTTCAGTGAATTTGTGTCATCACACCGCTTCAAGGATAATAAATGTGTGATAAATTCTTTGTGCGATGCCTCTGAGGTAACGATGAATATGAAATCTATTTTCAGTGAACTTGAGGTTGTCGAGATTGACAAGTTGATTGGTATGTATAGGTCTTATACGGCAGATGAGTTGTCTGATTTGACGCACGTTAAGGATTCTATATGGTCTAAAGTGGTTGCTGACAATCATCTTGTTTTTGATGTTAACAATAGAAGATCAGACTGTCTGATTGATCTGAAAATGCTGTTCACAGATCAGGATTGGCGCATAGAGATTTATGGCGATGCCCGGTGGGATCTTGAGTTTCAGGCGAAATTGTTGTCAGATAGAAATCCAAATCATAAGATTCAATTGCGTGTGGTTTCGCCAACCGAAAGGGAACAGTATAGGATTCCTGCATATTCACCGGCTATTCCGTGAGCGATAAGTATAAACATTATCGAGCATCCTATGTAATGCGAAGTAAGGATCCGTCTACACTTCGCATCACTGATTTATGGAAATTCAAATCAACGAAGAGCAACAAATGGTATATTGTTGAGATGGAGTATATCAGTAGAAATTTGATTGCTGTTAAGTTCTATTATAAGGGTGTGCGTTGGAGTGATCAAAGGTATTCTCTATTGACAGGTGACTATGAGCCGAGGACGATTGTTTATTCTTGTCTTGAATTGATGAAAAGATATTACTTGAAGGATGATACCGTTTCATTTGGGTTTGTAGCAGCTGAGGACATAGACCCTCAGAAGAGATCAAGTCGTGGCAATCGTCGATTCCGCTTTTATAGGACGGTAGTCAATTATTACTTCGGGACAAAGACTTTTGTGCATTTGCAGGATGAGAGTGATCGCCTATATCTCCTTTTGAATAAGAAGCAGATTATGAATGGGAGTTTGGTTGTAAAGGATGAGATTGACAATATTAACAATATCTATGAAGGTGATTTTAACTTTTCATGGGATTGATCTTCCATAGGATCAGATAAGGTATCCCCGGCTCTGTTATCACGCAGAGTCGGGGATGCTGTTTTATTTGGTTTGGGTTTATTTGACGGGGAGGGTGAGGGTGGCAGGTTTTACGCCTTTGGCTGTGGCGGTGAAGGTGAGGGTGCCTGGTCGGTCGGCACTGCGCACTATGGCTGTGGCTGCTCCGCTGAAGAGGTCCATTTCAGGATTCTGGAATGGGAGCAGTGAGGTGGGGTCACCGTTGGCTGTGGCTTCAAAAGCGCCTGCACCTGCAACGTTGAATTTTACTCTGCGGTTGTCAGTGGGGACGATATTGCCATCTTTGTCGGCTACCTGAACGGTGATGTATGCTAAATCGTCGCCATCGGAAGTAAGCATATCGCGGTTGGTTGAGAGTACGAGGTGATGTGGCTGGCCGGCGGTGCGGATGATTTTCTCTTCTGCCGGATTGCCGTCGTTGCCGTATGCCACTACTTTCACTTCACCAGGCTCGTAGACTGTCTCATTCCACATAAGACGATAGCGATTCTGTAGTGTCGAATCGTTCTTTTCTCTTATTCCTTGGCTTTTACCATTGATGAAAAGCTCTGCCTTGGGATAGGAGGTGTAGACGAATACCGGTGTGACCTCTCCCTCTCTGCCCTGCCAGTTCCAGTGTGGAAGTATGTGGAGGGTCGGGTCTTGCTTGTTCCATTGCGAGCGGTAGAGATAGTAACGGTCTTTGGGGAGTGAAGCAAGGTCGATTATACCGAATACAGAACTGTGGCTGGGCCATGCCTCAGTGTCGTAAGGGGACGGCTCGCCAAGATAGTCGAAGCCTGTCCATACGAACTGTCCCAACACCCACGGCTGCTCATCCATAAAGAAGTCTATGTCGGGAGTGTTCGACCAGTCGCAGGTCTCGTTGTCGTAGCTTGACGATTGGTTGTCGGGGTGAATCACCTGATTATGTTCCTTCTCGAAAGAGACGGGGAAATGATAGACTCCTCTTGATGATACAGTGGAAGCTGTCTCCGAGCCAAGTATCATCTTCTGGGGAAGTTTGGCGTAAGCCTCCTCGTAGCGTTGAGGTTTGTAATTGAAGCCGGGAATGTCGAGGGCTGCAGCGAAACCGTTGTCGAGAACGGCTCCGATCTGATCCATACCGCAGGTTACGGGACGTGTTGGGTCGAGTGATTTGACGAGATCCTGAAGCATAGACAATTCTTCCACGCCGTCAGGACCCCACTGGCTCGGCACCTCGTTGCCGATAGACCACATCACCACAGAAGGATTGTTGCGGTAGTGCTTCACCATATTGGTGATGTCCTTATCTGCCCATTCCTTGAAGAATGCCCCGTAGCCGTTTGGTGATTTAGGCCGGAAACTCCAATCATCAAACGGCTCCACCATAAGCATCATCCCAAGTTCGTCGCATACCTCCACAAGTTCGGGTGCGGGCATATTGTGGGAAGTGCGGATAGCATTTGCTCCCATCTCTTTGAGGAGTTCTACCTGGTGGCGTAGGGCAGACTTATTGATGGCGGCACCCAATGGTCCGAGGTCGTGGTGGTTGCATACTCCCTTGAATTTGGTGGGCTGCCCGTTAAGGAAAAATCCGTATTCGGGTATATATTCCAATTTACGTATGCCGAAGGGAGTATCGTAAGAATCAACCTCTTTGCCATTGACTGATATTTTTGTTTTTGCCGTGTAGAGGTCGGGTGTCTCAGGACTCCAGAGCTTCGGGTCGGTAACTATGAAGTTTTGGGTAAGTTCCTGCCCGTGTCCTACGTAAGTGGTATTGTTGGAAGCTACCACCAAGCCGTCAGGGGAGAGTATATCCGTCAGCACATCCACTTTTTCCCCTTTGGCAACCCCTTCTATCTCCATTTCGAGTCTTATAGAGGCTTTTTCAGGTGATACATAGGGGGTGGTAATATAGGTGCCCCAAGTAGGGATGTGAACACGGTCGGTGTTGACCACGTGGACATTGCGGTAAAGTCCGGCTCCCGGATACCAACGCGAGGCTCTCTCGTAGTTTTCAAGTTCAACCACCATATCATTGCTGCCAGGTATGATGGCATCTGTGGCATCTGCATAGAATGAATTGTAGCCGTAGGGCCAATATGCTATCTCTTTACCATTTACCTTAACCCGGGCATTGCTCATCGCGCCGTCGAAAATGAGGGTGATAATGCGTCCGGTGGTGTCGGGCACTTCAAATTTTGTGCGGTAGGTGCCTTGCCCGATAAAGGGGAGACCTCCGGTACGCCCGGTCTTCACCGTCTCTGTGGTCTCACCGTTCTGCTGCACCGCTACCTTCTGGAGGTCGTGGGAACGGTCAAAAGGACCATATATCGCCCAGTCGTGAGGCACGCTGACCTGCTGCCATTTTGTGGCTGCATCCGGTCTGCCTTTGGTAAACTCCCAGCCTTTGTTGAGAGTGGTGACAGTCCTTTCAGCGTGTAGCGTCACGGAGAAGAGCCCTAACAGGGGAAGTATCGAAAATAATTTTTTCATGGAGTGGGTCTATCTTTGTTTGAATGCGTCGAGCGCAGTTGTCGGAGCGTCGTTGTCAAAACATCCGAGTGTGTAGCCGTCGTTATATCCTGCCGGTGCTTGAGGCTCCCAATAGAAAATGCCCTCAACGTCGGTTGCCATCATCTTCGAGATAAGTTGACGGCAAAGTTCGCCTTGATCATAAGGCATTCCTATTTCACATATCATAATCGGTTTGCCATATTTCTGCTTCAGATGGTTGATGTTGGATATACAATCGTCAGAGATTTTCTTCCAACCCCCTTTCTCCCCGTTCTGCTCTGCCCAATAGGGGTAAAGCGACATACCAATCATATCGTAACGTCCGCCGTTGGTCTCGAGGATGTCAAACATGCGGTCGTACTGCTCCTGATAGTTGCCTCCGTCAAGATGCACGATTACTTTTGATTGCGGGAAAATAGACTTCACGGCATCATAACCGGCATTATTCAGTCGCGTGAGCTGCACGGGGTTGTCTACCGAACCTAAGGGGAGCATCATACCGGGTGTGGTCTCATTGCCTATCTGCACCCATTCCGGTGTGACTCCGGCAGTCTTGAGAGCGGTCATTGTCTCGGAGACGTGATTGGCAAGAGCTTTCTCCACCTCTTCCGGGGATAGATTCTGCCAAGCTTTCGGCATAACCTGATGTCCGGGATCAGCCCAGGTATCGGAGAAATGGAAATCGATCATCGTGCGCATACCAAGCTTATCTGCCCGCACAGCTTTTGCCACAACGTCCTCAATGCTATTCCATACGGTGTCGGGGTTTACCCAAACGCGCAGACGGATTGAGTTGACTCCACAATGGTCACGCAGAAGCTGCATACACTCCATCTCCTGTCGTTCCTGTCCGGAGGTATAGAACTTCCTTCCTTCAGCCTCCATCTGGGTAAGCCAGCTCACATCGGCACCGCAGGCAAAGTCGGGTGAGAGGGCGTTTGTGCGATTGCCACCGAGCATGACGATGGCAATCGCAATTAATAATCTTATACAGCTCTTTCTCATTTTTTCATCTCTTTAAATATGTTGAGGGCTTTAGTAGGACTTCCATCTTTGAAGCACCCTTTCATATACCCTTCGGAGGCAGGACTTTCAGGTTCCCACCAGAAGATTCCGTCTACCACACCGCTCTCAGTGCAGCCTTTTACCATAGCACGCATCATGCCGTCGGCTGTTTCCTCTTCACGGTAATCCATCCCTATTTCTGCTATAACGAGACGTTTGCCGTACATAGTATTGAGAGTCTTTATATTCTCCAGACATTTCTGGACAGTGGTAGCCCAATTCGACGGATCAGGGTAGAGAGACATACCGATCATATCATAACGGGAATTCTTAGCTTTGAGAATGTCGAAGATATAGGTGTAGATGCCCAACTGGTCGCCACAGTCGATATGCACAATCACCTTGGCATCCGGAAAAATGTTTTTTACAGCCTCATAGCCATTGTCTACGAGTTCGGCAAAGTGAGCATCGGCGGCTCCGAGGGGATACATCATTCCAGAACGTGTTTCATTCCCTATCTGCACCCATTCAGGCTCAATATCTAAGTCCTTGAGGGCAGTTAACATCTCTGAGATATGGGCTGACATTGCGGATTTCAAGCCATTGATGTCAAGGTCTGTCCAAGCAGCAGGGGTAATCTGTGCGCCCGGATCAGCCCAGGTGTCGGAGAAATGGAAGTCAATCATTAATCGCTGACCAAGGTTGTTGGCTCTACGTGCCTTGATCACTACGTCGTTGATGTTGTTCCAGCCTTCGACAGGATTTACCCATACTCTTAGACGGATTGCATTGATACCGCAATCGTCGCGCAGTAGCTGCATACATTCTTTCTCTACACCATCCTGATTTGAGAATGTATAGCCTTTATGCTCAAGTTCGGTGATCCAGCTCACATCCGCGCCTCGTGCAAATTCAGTTCTGTCAATCTCGGTACTCACCGTCTTGTCTGCATCGGGATGAGTTGTAGCCACATCATCCGCTTGGGTGCAGGCACCGAAAATCAGTGTTATGCCCAAGGAGAGTGCTTTTATATATTTATTCATTGCTTCGTGTTATTTTGAATATGAGTATGTACCCTCACAGAGATTTACCGTTAAGGTGTAAGTGCCGTTTTCAAGGTCATTATCACCGTCGAAACCGTCTTGATAGAGGCGTAGATAGCCGTTGCCGCCACCAAAGGCAATGTCCCAGTTCTCATTGATGAGCACTTTCACACCCCACGGAGTGTTGGCGCTCTTCGTCACGGTTGCAGTATATACTCCCGGTAGGTCAGTAACATTCATCTCTGTGAGGCTCCAATTATCATTCAGTCCGGTGTATTGTACGCTATTGATCTTAGTGAGCTTATAGGTAAGACCGGAGATGGAAATATCAGCCACGTAGAGACCCGGCTCTGGAGCGGCTATATTGTTGCCACCTGCAAACTCCAATTTGCCTTCATAGCCGGTGCCACCGTCAACCATACCCCAGCAGTCTTCCCAATTGTCCTGCTCCTTGTATAGTTTGTAGCCCCAGAGTGAATTGATGTCAAGAACGCCACCGTAGTTCACATTGTCTTCATTATATAAACGCAACCAGGAATCGAAATTCCAACCACCGGTGATGCCGTCGTTATGGCCTACAACCCAAAGAAGTTCTCCGGGAGCTTCGACAGGTGTCTCGGCTGTGCCCGCTTTGAGAGTCCACGCCTGCGGATTGTTAAGGTCAAGGAGTAGGTCACATTCACCATCGAGAGTTATACTTATAGTCTCGGCTGACCCTGAGGTGGAGAAGCTGAGATATCCCGCCTAGCCACAGAAAGTCACACAGTCT
>CAMWIF010000152.1 GCA_947174225.1 uncultured Porphyromonadaceae bacterium
GTGTTGGTCAGTGCGGAAATCCTCATATTTCTTGATATGGGGCTTCAGCTCGTCATAATCATCACCAAGGTCTTCCCACGATACGCAGTCAAGATTGGGAGTCTCACCGTAGTATGTGAAGTCATAACGGATAGCCTCCTCACGTCGCAGGTCGCCCTCCTCCCAGACACCGCCATCGGCTACATCGCTATAGGCATATTCAGTCACCACCACATGGTCATAACCTGCAAAATAGCATCCATCGCTCCACCAGTTCTGAGCCACACGTGATCCGATCTGGAATTGTATCTTATTCTGGTTAGGATTGTTGTTAAACTGCAACTCAAATATTGACTCCTCCGTGTTCGGGGTGCGGTAGTCGAACAGATCAGCATAATTCACCAAAGAATAGCCCATCGACATCACTTTCTCGAAACACTCTGCCGCTTTGGCAAAATCCCGCAGACCGGTCTCAACCGGGGCAGCCATATAGGCTTTGCCAAGGAGAGCATAACCGGCACCTGAAGTGGCACGACCCGGATCATTGCTTTCGGGGGCATATTTAGCTGCTTTCTCAAGGTCGGAAATCACAAACCTCCAAGTGTCTGTCAGGGATTGACGCCCGTAACCGGTCTCACCCACCTTGTTGAGATCAATCAGAGGTATCTCACCCCAGTAGGTAGCGAGTTCAAGGTCCATAAAACCACGTATGAAGCAAGCCTCTCCGAGCAGATGGGCAGCCTTTGTCGCTGCCACAACCTGATCATTGTCAAGGGCCCTGATTATCTTGGCAGCGGCGGCAACAACAGGATACCTCGCATTCCACTGGTCCTTCACCCTGTTTGTCATAGAATTCAGGTTGGCATCATAGTTGTCAAGAGAGGCGTTTTCTCCGCCATCCTTCATCTGAAGAGCGCCACGCTGAATTTCATCTGTGCCGGTCATGAGAAACCATGCTCTTTCATCCGCACGGGTCCAGTCGCGCATATTGTTGTAGATACCGGTAAGGTTTGTTTCTATATAACTCAAGTCGCTGTAGATTTGCTCCTCAGTAAGCCCCATCTTGCTATCCTCAGTAAGGAAGTCTGAGCAAGAGGTCATAGCGCCCAAAAACAGGGCGAATAAGAAAAGTGATTTTATATTTGTTTTCATTGATGTCAAAAAAATAATAGTTAGAATGTGAGGTTCAGACCGAATGTGAATGAACGGGTAGCCGGATAGCCATAGTCGCCTGTCTCAGGATCAAAGCCCTTATACTTAGTGACGGTGAAGAGGTTGGAACCCGTGGCATAGACACGTATATTATCGAAATGGATTGCCTGCATCCATTTCCTTGGCAGAGTATAGCTCAATGTCAGTGTGGCAAGACGGAGGTAGGATGTGCTCTGGAGAGCGAAATCGGTATCCCAAGCATAGTAAGGATTGTAGCCCGATGCTGTGTTGGTTATCGCTCTTGGGAAAGCTCCGTTGGGATTCTGCTCGCTCCAGCGGTCAAGCAGATCTACAGATGCCATGGAAGTGCCTGTAGAAGCCAGCAACGATTCATAATAGTCGCTTATCTTCTTGCCCCCTATCGAATAGTTAAAGATAGCGTTGAGCGTAAGGCCTTTCCAAGAGAAGTCGGTGGAGAATCCGCCATACACTTTCGGATCCATACAGCCTACTATCACCCGGTCGTTCTGATCCACCACCTTGTCACCGTTCTGGTCAAGGGCGAAAAGATCACCGATGCCCACGTTCTTGCCGTTATAGTTGATACCTTCCCATTGGTCGCGGTTAGCCTCGGTGGCAATGCCTCCGCACCTGAGGGTGTAGATGGAGTTGAGCGACTCCCCAAGGAAGATGTTGCCGGTGCGTTCCGTGCCGTTGAGTATACGCTCCACATCACCGTGCAGCTTATTCACTTTGTTGTGGTCGAGTGAAAGGTTGGCTGAGATGTTCCACTTGAAATCGGGCAAATCTACCGGAGTGGCGCCAAGAGTCATTTCAAAACCTCGGTTGGTCACTGAGCCGATGTTTTCCCATTCCTCGCTATAACCTGATGTGAATGCCAAAGAATGCTTCATAAGAAGGTTATCATTGTTGATGAAGAACCCGTCGAGCGAAAGACGGAGGCGATTGTTGAGGAAAGCCATATCAAGACCGATATTGGTCTGTCTCTGTTTCTCCCAAGTGAGCAATGGATTACCCAGCAGACCACTTGTGGCGTATGACGCGGAGCCGTTGCTTACGGAGGAGTAATACATTGTGGCATACACATAGTTCTCTATGTCCTGGTTGCCTACCACACCGTAACCCACACGGAGCTTAAGGTTGTCGAAGATATGCTGGTTCTCCATAAATTTCTCATTGGTAATTGCCCAATTGGCAGAGAACGACGGGAAGATGCCCCACTTATGGCCGGGACCGAATTTAGAAGAGCCGTCATAACGTGCAGTGACGGTGAGGAAGTAACGATTGTCATAATTGTAGTTAGCTCTGATGAGATAAGACAAAAGTGTGGAGGCATAGAAGTTGGAACCGATCTCCTTCTTGTCGTTGGCGGCTGCTCCGCCGAGGTCGTTGAAGCCGAGGTCGTTCGAGGCAAATCGGTCACCCTGAGCTTTGGTGTAGTTGAATGTGTTGCGTGAAGCGGATGTGCCGATCAGGAAATCAGTGTTATGCACATCGGCAAAAGTGCGACGGTAAGTCACGGTGTTATCCCACTGCCAAGAGAGCTTTGTCCAACGCTCGTGTTTGGCACGGGCATCGCTGTTATAATGGCGTATGGCCTGCTGGATATAGTCGGGAGTATACTCCAGCCATGTCTGGTTAGCCAAATCGAATGCGAATGTCGAGCGGATGTTAAGACCTTCTATTGGATTGACGTTGATGTAGTTTGATGAAATCAGACGATCACGCACGCGCTTCTGCTCCACCTCAAGAGAGTTATAGGGGTTGTAATCATTATTGTTACCCTCGGTATGCGCACGGTAGTAAAGTGTGAGGTAGTCGTAAGTATAACGTGTCTCAGGATCCTGATAAGGTGCCGGATTCAGCAAGGGGTTAGCGGTCATAGCCTGATTGAACACCTCGTCAACAGGCATCTTGTCGTCGGAACGAGAGAACTGGGTGTTTGTACCGATACGTAACCAGGGCTTGATGTCGGAATCCACATTGACACGTCCTGAATAGCGGTTATTCTTTGTCCCAATAGTTATGCCTTTGATACCGCTGTAATTGAAGCTCGCAAAGAGATTATACTTCTCACCGCCGTTGGAGAAGCTGAGAGTGTGGCTCTGGGTCACGCCCGTCTGGGTGAAACGGTCAAGCCAATCGTAAGAATCGCCGGAAGTATATGTGGCAAGTTCCTCAGCTGAGAAAGCTGTATTGGTACCTAAGAGAGTATTCCGGATATAGGCATCACGGTCTGAACCGGGGTTGGAATGTATATAGCCGTTGGCAAAGGCATCGATGCGGAGGTCGCCGAGCTGGCGGGCGTTCATTGTCTTGGGACGATGGGCTATGTGGGAGGTCTGTACCCAGCCGTCATAGGTAACTTTACCCTCACCTTTACGACCTTTCTTGGTGGTCACAAGAATTACACCGTTAGCACCGCGTGAACCGTAGATGGCAGTGGCTGACGCATCCTTGAGCACCTGGATTGACTCCACATCTTCAGGATTAATGGAATTGAACGAACCGAAATCTCCATCCATAACAAGACCGTCGATCACAAATATAGGAGATGCGCCTGAATTGATGGTATTGATGCCACGCACCCTTACAGTGGCATCCTCACCGGGCTTACCACTCGGGGTCACCATAAGACCCGCCATTTTGCCCTGCAGCGCACCGGCAACCGTGGTCGAGGGAGTCTCATTGAGTTTTTCGGCATCAAGGTAGCCTACAGAGCCGGTAAGGTCGGCTTTCTTCATAACGGCGCCCACCACAATCACCTCATCAAGCACAGATGAATTTTCGCTGAGTGAGATGTTCATCTGTCCATCAGCCGGAACCCTAAAATCAGCTGTGGTGTAACCTATGTAGGACACTTGAAGAGTACTTCCCACAGCAACTTTGAGACTGAAGTCACCGTCTATACCGGTGGATGTGCCCGTAGCAGTCCCCTTCACAAGTATCGTAGCACCAATGAGGGGCTCCTGGGTGGCAGCGTCGACTACGACACCGCTCACTGTGATCATCTCCTGAGCCAGTGCCGGCAAAAAAGACAGGAGTGATATCAGAATGAAAAAAGCTATTTTTCGCATGATATTTTGGTGGTTTTATTAGTATTATCAGATTTCTTCGAGATGCAAGACAGTGCTGTCGAAATTATTATTTATATTGAGCGATATCCCTTCATTCATAAGATAGTCGCCGGGGAATACCTGACCGTCACCGTAGAATTTAGGCCAATCCTTCTTGTTGATTTCCGTAACACGGTACTGCTTATCCGGATCAAGACCTTTGAGACGAGTCTGGAAATAGGTGGTGCGTCCATGATATTTCATGCTGTAAGCAAAGACAACAGCCTCTTTTCCATCCTTCGACACGTATTGATGAGACGACCATCCGCTTCCATCCTCAGGATTCTTCAAGCGATAAAGATCTCCGAACTGCACTATGGGACGAATTCGTTTGTAAGAGGCAATCGCATCCTTGGCAAATGCCCACTCCTCCTCATTCAGGTGTTTCGGCTGAAGTTCAAGACCAAGCCTACCTGCCATAGCCACGTCGAAACGATATTTCAAAGGAGCCATCATTCCGGTCTGATGATTAGGACTTGTCGATACGTGGGAAGCAGTAGCAATGGCAGGATAGAACAGATTGGTGCTGTTCTGAATACGTATACGGTCGAGAGAGTTGGTGTTATCGCTTGTCCAGAACTCGTCATGGTATTTCAAAGCACCCATATCGAGACGCGCACCACCGGAGCTACAGAGCTGCATCATAACATCGGGATGTTGCTCCCTGATTCGGTCGTATACGGAATAAAGACCCTTTGTGTAGTCAATCCAGAAATGAGACTGGCGATCGGAGGGGAGATACTCGGAGCCGAAATCCGTCACGAAACGGTTGGCATCCCATTTCACATAGCTTATGTCCGGGCTCAGGGAAAGCACGTCGTCAAATGTTTTCACGATGAAATCCTGCACAGCGGGGTTGGTGAGGTCAAGAATCCACTGTTGACGAATCTGCAACTTATCCCGGTCACCGCTCTTCACAATCCAGTCGGGATGTGCCTCTGCGAGCTGACTCTTCGGATTCACCATCTCAGGCTCAATCCAAATACCAAACTTCATTCCTTTGCTTACCGCATGTTTCGCAAGATAATCTATACCCCTGGGAAGTTTTTCAGTGTTTACCTGCCAGTCGCCGAGACCGGAATGGTCGGTATTGCGGGCATATTCACCATTGCCAAACCAACCGTCATCGAGCACAAACATCTCTACCCCGATCTTGGCAGCGTCATCAATCATATCGGTGATGGTCTTCTCATCGAAGTTCATATAAGCGCCCTCCCAGCTGTTGAGCACCACCGGACGCTCCATATCGGCATGGGCAAGAGAATGATTACGGATCCAGTCATGCAGATTACGTGACACCTTGCCTCGTCCCTCGTTGCTGAATGTCCATACCATATCAGGTGTCGTCAGACTTTGGCCCTTGTCAAGGTAATAGGTGGAAGCGAAGTCATTCACACCACCCACCACATTGAGGCGACCACACTCATCCTCTTCGAAAGTCATCTTATAATTGCCAGACCATGCGAGTGCGCCACCATAGACATCGCCGGAATCCTCACGTGCAGGGCTGTCGAGAGATAGAAGAAAGGCAGGATTAGCTGTCTGGGTAGCCTGAACACCACGCTTTGACTCGACACTCTTGATGCCCGGTTGAAGCTCCTCCTCCACCAGTTGCATCTCCGTAGCCCACACTCCGTGGAAGTGGGTGAGATAATAAGAATCGGCATGAAGGGGAAGATAAGCTGATGCCAGATTCTCAACCGTGAGCGAACCATCCTCTTTGTTGGTCAGAGTTGAAGACTGTGTGATGACGTTCTCTTTGCCGTAGGCCGTAAAGGTCATGGTGAGGTCGATGTCATACATCGGATCATTCAACACAATGTCGGTGCGGGTGACATCCTCTTCAGGATGGCTTACGGAGTGTGACACATATTTGAGGTGTGTCGTATGTGAGCCGTCGGAATGGACAAGCTTCAAAGCCGGAGAGATCATCACATAACCTCCATATGCAGGGAAGGCCTGAGGTGCGTAGCCCGAACCATTGTCAGGCTGCTCATTATATTTTTTGGTCTGGTATGGTGTGGCGTTCTTGAACTTCTTGCCATAATAATTATGAACAAGGTTACCGTTGTCGGCAACTGTCATCACCATTTCCGTATCATCGGTCGAAACCTTTATGATCGGTTTCTCGGTCGCTTCAGCGGTTAGAAAACCGGCTGCCACCATTGTGAGGGGAATAATCTTTTTCAGTATCATGGTTACAATGTTTTGTTTTTCGTGGTCTGTTTTTTGTTGTCAATGACTTTCGTTTTTCGACACCGCAAAATTACTTCAACACTTAACCCCACAAAAATAATCTTGCTCCAAACCCTTGGTAGTTTTACTCCAAATGGCTAATCTTTAGCACTATGAAGCAAATTTACCAAGGATTTGGAGCAAGATTACCAACCCTTGA
>CAMWIF010000153.1 GCA_947174225.1 uncultured Porphyromonadaceae bacterium
AACCTGCCATAGTCTTTTGACGACTTGGGGGGTTTCGGCACCGGCGCAAATAAGGGGTCGGGGGTGGCAAGCTGACGCGCCAATTCCTCCACACGTCTTACAGAAAGCCCCTCTTTAAGAATCTGGTTGTATAGATTGAGCTGTTCTTTAGGATCGGTCACAGAAAGGAGAGCGCGTGCATGACCCATATCAAGTTTTCGGTCACGCAGACCGAGTTGTATCTCGGCAGGCAGTTTCAGAAGACGCAGATGGTTGGCGATTGTGGTACGTTTCTTACCTATACGCTCCGACAGACGGTCTTGGGTAAGATTATACGTATCGATAAGTTTACGGAAAGCCAGTGCCACCTCTATGGCGTTCAGATCCTCACGCTGGATGTTCTCAATGAGTGCCATCTCTGTCACTTCCGCGTCGGAAGCTGTGCGCACATAGGCAGGGACAGTATTGAGTCCGGCTATACGGGCGGCACGCCAGCGACGTTCGCCTGCTATGATCTGATATGTGCCGTTGCCGTTGTCGCGCAGCGAAAGGGGCTGCACTATGCCCAACTCACGTATAGAGTTGGCCAATTCCTCAATGGTCTCCTCCTTGAAGATTCGGCGAGGTTGCTCGGGATTGGGCGAGATAAGGTCAAGCTCAATCTCATTTATGGCCGACGATCCGCCGGTCTGTATTTCATTCATTGATGAGATCAGGGAATCGAGTCCGCGTCCCAACGCATTGCGTTTCAAAGCCATTGTTTGTCGGTTATTTTTTACTTGGCGTTTCGGTTAGTGAGAGAGATGGTGCAGGTCAGGCTTTCTTACGGCGGTTACGTGCAATAAGCTCCTTACTCAGCTGACCATAAGCTATTGAGCCACGGCTCTCGGGATCATAAAGGATCACCGGAAGCCCATGGCTGGGCGATTCGGAGAGTTTGATGTTTCGCGGTATCACGGTAGTGAATACCATATCACCGAAATGACCTTTCAACTCCTCGAAAATCTGATTAGCCAAGCGCAGACGCGCATCGTACATTGTGAGCAGGAAGCCCTCAATCTCCAAGGAGGGCTTCAGGCGACTCTTGATGATGCGTATGGTATTAAGCAACTGTGAAATTCCCTCAAGAGCAAAATACTCTGCCTGCACAGGTATAATCACAGAGTCGGCAGCCGTGAGCGCATTCACGGTTATCACTCCCAACGAAGGACTACAGTCTATAAGCAGGTAGTCATAATCCTCCTTAAGAGGCTCCAACACCTTTGACAGAGCTTTCTCACGGTCGCGGCGGTTCATCAGTTCCACCTCAGCACCCACAAGATCTATTCTCGAACAAATTATGCTCAACCCATCCACACACGTCGGAAGAATGGCTTTGCGCGGATCTTGACCGTCTACCAGACATTCATAGACAGAAATTTCCGACTGGTCGGCGTCAACGCCCAAACCGGATGTAGCATTGGCTTGCGGATCTGCATCCACAAGAAGCACCTTTTTTCCGTCGGAAGCCAGACAGGCTCCCAAATTGAAGGCAGTCGTAGTCTTTCCGACTCCTCCCTTTTGATTGGCGATAGCTATGATTTTACCCATTGCTCTCTTTATGTATATTTTAATTCGCTATGATTTCACCATCTCCATACCTGCCATAAGGCGATTTTAGGCAAGGCGAAAGAGGCATCATATCGTTTTGGATTGCAAAGTAATAATTTTTATTTGACAATTCACAATTTTTAGTATTAAAGTGTCTTAACAAGTGATGTTAATTGGCATTTTCGCTCTCTTTTTGCCTCAAAGTATGCCTATAAGACCGGATAAGCAAGACAGATGCCACCCCTAAAGCTCCGGAGAAGCTATAATAGACACCCACCGTCTGCATATCGAATCCGACAGCCATACAAAGCAGCAAAGGTATGCCGACCACAATATAACTTATAAGTGAAATCCAAAGAAGGGGCTTCACAGTTGATGTGCCGCGCAAGACACTAACGTAGGTGAGCTGAGTGGCATCGCAATACTGATAGAGTATAAGGGGCACCACAAGCAGAACGGCATAAGCCGTCACATCATTGTCGGGAGTGAAGAAATGCACAAGGTTCGGAGCAAAGAAAAGAAACACGAGAGAAGCTACAGTAGCTAATCCAAGCACAATATGCAACCCGGCACTCGTGATTCGTCGTATTCCAGCGATATCGCCGACTCCGGTAAAGTTTGCCACACGTATGGAAGTAGCCACACTGAAACTCATGTAAACCATAAAACCCAACTGCCCGATGGTATTCATCACCTGATATGAGGCAAGCTGAATCTTACCAAACCACCCGCTCACAACGGCACCTACCGACCATAGCCCACATTCCACACCGCTCTGGATCATCAGCGGATAACTCGTAGTCCACACTTTGTAGCGACGGTCGCCCCCGGCATGCTCACGGCACATAGCCGTCCAGTATGTCTTATAACGCCGACGAAAAGCCACTACTGCCACAATCGCAATCGCACCTACAATGCGGGCAACCAAAGTGCTGATGCCTGCACCCACAAGACCTAATTCCGGACAACCCCATTTGCCGAATATCAGCATATAGTTTCCTATGATGTTGACAACATCACAACCTATGATTATCCACATCGGGGTAGCCGTATCTGTGGTTCCGTTGGCAGTCTGCTGGAAGCAGTTGAACACAGCCATAGGCACAATTGTCCAAAGAATCAGCAGATAATAATCCTTAGCTATGGGAAGCAACTCCGGATCCTGACCGAAATGGTCAAGCAGGAAATATAGCCCCGACATAATAGCCATAAATGCCAACGACACGATGACATTAACCTGAATAGAGGCTCTTAGCATCAAGCCACCTTCCCTATGATCGCCACGACCGTATAGCGCACCGATAATCGGGGTGACACCGCTTGCAAACCCCATAAGCATCACCAAAACCACCACAAAGAGACTGTTGACAAACGCTGCGGCAGCAAGTTCATTAACACCATACGCCCCAATCATCATCGTATCAGCGAAATTCACCAGAATGATGCCCAACTGAGTCACCAAAACCGGCAAACCCAGCTTAAACAGGCTGAAGTATGCCGAGCCATAGGTCTCGGGTTTAAGTTTACGTATAATGCTCGTCCCTTTCATTGAATACTTGTTCACCACTACAAAGTTAGTGAATTTCAACGACTCAACCAAATTATACCTATGTCAACAACATTTATAACCCTCTAAGACTCAATATTCCCGAAAATCAATTAACAAACTTATCAACAACCCTATCTCCTTACCTTCTTCTTAAGGAATTCGTCTGTTGTCCGCACAGGAGTAGGATCAGCACACTTCACGCCCTCCTTCCAAGGCTCCATATGCACGTTTATCATACTCCCCTGTCCAAAGTGACCGCGAATAGCTTGCTCTACCTTAGTTGCGATGTTGTGAGCCTCCACAAGCGTAATTCCACTATCCAATTTTATATGCACATCCACAGCTATCTCATTGCCGACCTTACGTGTACGCAGGTTATGGAAGTCCCTTACGCCCGGCACCGACCTTATTATCTCAGAAATTTCCTTTACCTCAGCTTCGGGCAACGAGGCTTCCAAAAGCTCCGCTGTACTTGGTTTGATAATGTCCCATCCGGACTTGATGATGAAGAAGCTGACCACCACAGCCGCTAACGGGTCGAGAATACGCCATTTCACTCCAAAGAACATAGCTCCGGCTATACCTACCAATGTGCCGAGGGAAGAGATAGCGTCGCTACGATGATGCCACGCATTGGCAACCACCGCCTCTGACCTTACCTGCTTACCTACCCTTGCAGTGTAGCGATAAAGAATCTCTTTTGCTACTATGGATATAATCGCCACCGCCAAGGCAATCCAGTTGGGTTCGGGAAGTGCCTCACCCCTGAGACTTGCTATCACAAGTTTAATGCCGTTTACCATCAACCCTATACCTGCTCCCACAAGCAATACGCCTATAAGTAAGGTGGCAAATGTCTCAAATTTACCGTGACCGTATTCGTGTCCTTTGTCGCGTGGCTTACCCGACAGATGCACAAACACCAAGACAATCACGTCGGTCACAAAGTCGGTCAGTGAATGTACGGCATCAGCTATCATAGCAGAACTCCTGCCAAACACTCCAGCCAAGAACTTCAATACTATCAACACGGCATTTACCACTGTGCCGATCAAAGTTACCTTATATATCTTCTTCTCTCTCTCTTCCATAACATTCTCAGATATGCAAACAAAGTCACAAATGTAGTCATATTTTTCAATATTTATACAACGATAGTATAAAAATGTTTTGGTCATTTCTAAAATTATATCTCAACCGGCTATAGCAATATGATCAATTCAAGACTTTCGACTTTTGCTGATAGTTTTGTGTTAGTGGGTAGATTATCATAATCCGTTTTTTAATTGATTTATCTGAGCGCAGACACGGTTGATGTGATCTAAGCCATATAGTAATGAGTTGCTGTCTATGTCCATCCAAGAAAAGAGGGTCTTGATCTTCGTATAGATGTTTATTACATACGATGTGTCTATTGTGGATGTATGGGAGGCGAAACAGATCGTCTCGTGATGTGCTATGCGGTTGCGTAGGGAATTGACCTTATCCAGCTCATTGAAGATATAGGTCTGATTATACTGCATTTCCCTTGATGAGCGCGGTTTATTGGGAAAAATGGAAAGGAGGTTGCGCCCGGTCACACGGTATTGCACAGGCGAGAACATATATTTCCAGATACCGAATTCCATTTCTGCCAACAGTTTATGGTGTGTGTAGGACTGCGATTGCTGTAACTTACGGTGTGCGAAGGTTATGATGTCTCGTGTCTTTCTTAAAATCGGTTCCGTGAATACTCCATCGGGCATTATAGAATTCCGCAACCACTCATTACCCAAGTTTTCGGTCAATTTACGGTCAATGGCGTTCCTCAATGCGACCTCAAAGCAGCTGACTATGGTGAACATCTCCTGGGAAATCTGGAGATTATAGCGGTAGAGCGTCATCGCCTTGCGGGTGTCGCCTCCACATGCCCTGACATAACGCTCCATACGTTGTGGGGACATTATTTTCTCGAAGTCAGCGTATTTCATATGAAATTATGAATCTTTTCGGTATAAAATTTTGTTATTAAGAGAAAAAGCACTATCTTTGCAGTGTTGAATCCCGGTAGCCCCTGTATATCAAGCTATCGGGTTTTGTTTTTATGGTGCAAAGATAACGAAAATCCGTCATACCTCAAAATCGGAGTCGTCCTCCCGGGAGAGAACCGAATCACGTTTGAATGAGATTCTTCCGAGGCTGTTCATAGCGTCTTTCTTATGATTAATATCTTGGATATTTTGGATTTTAAATTGGTCTTTTTTGCCAATTTAACGTTTTAAGGAGTTTATCTATGTTAAAATTAAACAAAAAGCTTTTAATTTTGTAATTTCTTATGAGAGGTACCTAAAAATGTCTTTCCTACTATATTATCTTTACGTATCCTCATTACTAATTCCATAAACCAAACTCTATCGAAGCAAGAACTTTAATAGACGTATGAAAAAAATATATTTACTGCTCACACTCGCGACCACCGTGTTACCGGCAGCCGCCGATGTCACCCTTGATTCCTGTCGCAATATGGCTGTCAGGAACAACAAGACTATACGGATGGCTGAAGAGAATCTCCGTAGTGCCGAGTATTACAAAAAGGCGGCAAATTCAGCCTATTTGCCCGGCATAGACTTCACAGGCACATATATGTATAACCAACACGAGATACGTCTGCTCAGCGAAGATGCGAAGCTCCCTACAATGAGCTTCGATCCCGCTTCGCAGACATATCAGTATAATATACTCAAAGGTCCTACCGGAGAGCCGATAACCGACCCTGCCACCGGAAGTATGATTCCTACGGAAGTGGCTGTGATTCCCAAAGAAGCCATGAGCTACGACATTCACAATGTATTTGCCGGCGCCATCACCCTAACACAGCCAATCTTTATGGGCGGCCAGATAAAGGCTCTCAACGAGATAGCCGGCTACGGGGAACTGCTTGCGAAGGCATCCCGTAATAGCCTCATCCAAAATGTAGTGTTTGCTGTAGACGAGGCATATTGGCTTGTGGTGTCGCTGAAGGAAAAACAGCGTCTTGCCGATAGTTTCGTGAATCTTGTAGATACCCTCCGTTATAATGTGCAAGCTATGCTCGATGAGGGAGTGGCAACCAAAAGCGACCTTCTCACTGTGGAAGTGGCGCTCAATGAGGCGAAGATAGCCCAGACCAAGGTAGGCAACGGACTTTCACTGTCGCGTATGGCGCTTGCCCAGCTCTGTGGGCTTCCTGTGAATACCCCAATGGAACTGCGCGACGAAGAACTGCGCACAGCCTACACCGCCACCGCTCCTACTGATGTAAATCTAAACGAGGTCTACTCACGCCGACAAGATCTCGAAATCCTGCGTCAAGGCATTAATATGCTACAAAGCCGTGAAAAACTGGCTATGGGCGAGATGCTGCCAAAGATTGCCCTTGTGGGTGCCTACTCCTTCTCTAATCCCAACGTAATCGATGGCTTTGAAAAACGTTTCGGCGGCGGCTTCTCCGTGGGGGCGGCAGTGACAATTCCAATTTGGCATTGGGGAGGCAA